>NZ_JBZXVU010000003.1:0-180148 GCF_058892565.1 Hirschia sp.
CGCATTTCGGGTGTAAGCGCAATGCGTTTACGGGTTTTGGAGTGTGTTGTCGAAATAGTGCTTGGGTCTGAATCAGGTATAACGCGCAGTGCTTCAAGAATTGGACTAAGCTGATCACGTAATTGTTCAAGGCTATGGCCAGCGATTAAGAAACGCGGAATTTGAGGATCGATATCACGATTTGAGTGACGAGCGATATAGTGGCCAAGTTCACGCAGTGTCAGATTGGTGCGTTTAAGTTCAATTTTGATTTGGTCGATCATGCGTTCAGTATAAGGATCGATTGGTGGCGAGTGATAGAGAAAAATGGTGGGTTAAGTTCAAAAGAATGTACAAGGTCGGGTTGGCACGAAATCGAATTATATGGTTAGGTCGATGCGGTAAATGTAGTTTGGATTAGGAGGTTCAGAGCAAGCGAGAAATATTGGATTAAGCATATGCGCAAGCGCAGTTTTAGTTCAGTGAGTGCGGCGGTATTTGTGAATAAATTGGGTAGTACAATGCAGGTGGTTGGCAATTGTGCGATGCGCAAGGTGTATGCTGGTAATACCAGCAACCTTGCCAGGGAGGCCCGCTGCGCGCCTCCCGTGGACCCTCCAGGCCTTGGCTCCGCTCAAGCATCGTCCGCTCATTCCCTTTGCGATCCAATTCCTCTCCAACTCCATTCCAAGCCGACGCCATCGCCGAACCAATAGAACGTATCGCCGTTCCACTACTCGCAAGGGAGACTTCGTTCTCCCCTGCACCCCATAACCGCTTCATGAAAACGGCATGAATTCATGTTTACACACTTATTCTAGGTTCCATCTACTTTTGTCGCGTTTGGAACGTCATATATGCTTTCCGAAAAAGCCGACGACAACCTATGATCCAGCAGTGCTTGAAAAATGTCTCGACAAGTTTCTCCACATGGAATGATCCGTCCGTTGTCATCGAAATTTATGATTAAGTTGAAGTCAGCATGTCTCGCTCGCAAACGCTCCATAAAGTCCGCATCCTTATAGTGGCCTTTTTGCTGAATGGCATTAGCTCGTCTCAGTTGAATTTTGTTGGAGCCGACATAGGTGTCTATATGATCTATAGAAGCGAAAATACCGGTGAACTCTGCCTCGGCCTTTAGTTCTTCAAACGCGTTTTCATGCGCTTCGCGGTACATGAGAACTGATTCAAAATTTGCCTTGTTCAGGATCAAAATTTCGTCGCCGACTACGAAGAAATCAATCAAAGGAGACAAGTCTAAGCTGGGCGATGGGTCGATCTTCAAAGTCTCATCGGAGAAATGAAAGCTAACCGACTTTTTCGTCTTCCAACTTTTATCAGCTTTTCTGAACGCGAAAAAAATTTGTCCGTTGAAGACAATCTTAATGACATAGAACTCTGCGGGTCGAAGCTTTTTGATCGACTTAGCTCTTTTCGTATCGGAGTGCTCGGCAGCGACTCCAATGGCTAATCCTGCATGGGTTTCAATCAAGGGAATGGACAACGCACTGCCTTCGTTATTCTGTGCGAGGAGGCCATACGGTTCAACTTCTTCAATGCGTGCGCGTTGAATTGTTAGCACCTCACGCAAAGCTGCATCTACGCCTTCGTGTGTCTCGACCCATGCGCCAGAAAAGCGAACGCTACCTTCCTGCGCACTAGGTTTTTTAAACACCCAAAGCGTGATTTCAGCTTCATCAAAATTTACGTTTTTCAAGTCTTCAAGTGCTGGCATTTCCCCTCGCATCATTTGTCTTTTTAAGCACAAGAATGTCCCTGATTTGTGCGTGCTTCCATTGTTCCTTCGCGTGGATTTCAGCGCGCGCTAATGCAAATCCAGTCTGCGGAATCTGACTTCCAATATGATGATACGTTATTTCGTAAAAACGCCATCCAAAGGCGATCAACACGGGGTTGAGAATGATTTGTCCTGACATGTGGCTGAGCCAAAACATCCATACGAGAAATATGATCAATCCAATGAATTTACCTGTGTCGTCATAGCCGATGCTCATGAATGTAACGACGTAAGGAATGGAATAGTTGATGAGTTCCGCGGGGGAGTGTTTGGCTGAGACAACGTTTATTGAACGTTTCGCTTTAATAGACTGTATGGTTGTAAGTGAAACTCCCAAACACGTAAGGCACACTAAGAATATGGAGATCGAAAAAACACCGTTGGAGAATGGAAACTCGCAATGTGTTCCGCTCGAAAGCGGATTGCACAATGGCTTTCCAATCAGTTCAAATCGAAAGTCCTGAATAAGCAGAATGGCACTTAGTGGCAAATACGAAGCCAGAAAGACCATCAAAGATATGATAAAACGAGGTCGCATATATCTAAAGTAGCATAGGTTACGGGCATACACGCCAAGAAAATTCGTCTCTCAGAAACATGGGCTGGGAAAACTTTAGTAATCACACTCTCCCATACGCAGCTATTAGCCCTACCAGTGTCGAGTTCTCTCTGATTTCGTCGTCTGGTACGAGCGCATATCGCCATAGCTTTCCGCCATTTCCCTTGGCATGATCATTTGCATGTTTCACCCATTCGTACGCAGCGCGAGCCTTAGCCAGAACGATTTCGTCAGTCATGTCTTTACGGGCTTTCACTTCGACAATCAGTTTTTCTTTGTCGGTTTCGACTACAAAGTCAGGCTCATATCCTTTGCCAGATAGATACTCGATCTGGAATTGTTTGGCCCCTGGCTTCATCCAGCGAATAACGCTTGGCTCATGATCGGAGTCGATCAGAACCGCGAACCTCCGCTCATCATCTGAATCGAATTTCTGGAACGGGTAGCAGCACTTTTTGAAACCAGTGAAGACATGTTTCTTGGTGTCGGAAAGCGGAGTGACCGCGCTCGTGAAAGGCTTGACGCGACTTCGATCGGACACGTTGAAATTCTGGGGTCTGAGAACCTGAAATCCGCGTGAAATCTGTGCGCGGTAGTCCGTCGGCGTTTCCCAGTAATTCTCCTTCATCTGTTCAAAAATGAACCGTGCCAGCTCTTTGCCGTGAACAAGGCAGACATTCTCTACATCCTCAGGAACTGACAGGTAGGATTTGACGTGAGCGACCATCTGCCCTGCCAGCTTGTATAGAAGATCAGACTGGCTGTCGTAATCGACTTGATCGAATTCGATCAGGTGCCGAACGATATAGTTCTCAAGCATTTCCTCAGATGCGCCCTCGATAGCCCTCGCAAGGAAAGAGCGCGCATCGGTCCGCATGTTTGTAATGAGGATTTCGTCAGATATCGGCTGCTTGGAAATCGTTTTCAATCCAGTCAGGTTAAAATCGTTGAAACCAAACGTCACTTCACGTGTGGGGATCACAACGATTTCCGGTATTTCAATCGTCAGCTCGATAATTTTTGATGTTACTATTTCGACGATTTTTTCGACATCAGCTTCTTCGCCAATGCCTTCAAGCTCGCCCTGGGCGGGCTTGATCGTCTCACGAACGGCTTTCGCAAGTTCACCCTTAATCTCAGGCGAACCGAGTTCCTGAAAGCCGCGTTTCAGCTTTCTCTCATATTGGTACCGGATCAGCTCAATCGCAGTTTGAGCCGCCCGCTGTTCTGCAGGAGTAGTGAAAAGAGGCGGCGCAGTTTCCGCCTCTTTCTCGGTTGTGCCTTCAATGCCAGCCTTCGCGCCTGTCAAAAGCGTGTCGAGTGTTGAGGGGGATTCAAGCACACTCGCGCCCTTATCTGACACGTCAGAGCCGTCACCGATTGTGACCTTTTTGATCTTGAACGGAGAGTCGTCTTCGCGAGCTTTGCGGATTACATCATCGAAACGATCATGCGCGATAACTGTCAGCGTATCGACCGCTTCTACTCCGGTTCTTTTGCCGTAGGGCAAACGCAACCCGCGTCCGAGCGTTTGTTCTGTCAGAATGTCAGACGCCGACGCGCGCAGGGGGACAATCGTGTAGAGGTTGGTGACGTCCCAGCCTTCTTTCAGTTTGTTGACGTGGATTACGACGTCAGTCTGGCCGTCAGTCTCGAGCGCCACTAAGCGCGCCATGGCCTCGTCGTTTTCATCACCCTTGAGAGCAGAGTGGACTTCAGCCACGCGCCCTTTATAGCGGCCACCAAAGAAGGCATCGCTCTCGATACGTTCGCGAAGCGATTTTGCGTGCTCGGTATCCTGCGCGACAACCAGCATAAAGGGATGGACTTTTTTCTGGCCGGTATCTCGTGCGTAGATGTCGAGTTCGACCTTGACGTACTCATGATAGTGAATGCCGTCTTCGAGTTTGATTTGCTCTAACTGTTCAGGCGTCACGGAATCCGGCCTGAAGTTCGCCCGCGTTGCCACGGCAGGCTCTTTGACAAAACCATCCGCCATCGCATTGCCGAGGCCATAGTCAAAAATGACGTTCTTAAAATCGTTGGATCGCGCGCCCACTGTTTTAGGTGTAGCTGTCAATTCAAGGCCGAGAATCGGCTTAAGTTCGGCAACAGCTTTCATGCCTGCTTTTGCGCGGTAGCGGTGGGCTTCATCCATCAGCAGCACGAGATCTGGCAAACCTGCCAGATAGTCGAAGTAAGATTCCCCAATATACTCCTGAAGCTTCTTAATGCGGCCTTTGTCCTTATTGATCTTGTCCACATTGAAGATGTTTATCCTCACATTGTCGAACAGATCAGTTCCCTGAACGCCGCGACCATTGTCCCAGTTCTCACCTGTCACTAGGATTGGCGGATTGAGCGCGAATTCGGCGATGCCCTTGAAGACGTATTTCGAGGTGCCAGGCGTAAAATCCTGAATGAGCTTGTCGTAGATTGTTGTGTTCGGCGCGAGCACAAAGAAGTTTTTGGAACGCTCTGTAAGATACAGAAACGATACGAACGCTCCCATCAGGCGCGTTTTTCCGACGCCTGTGGCAAGCGCAAAACATAAAGACGGAAAATCCCGCTCGAAGTCCGTGACCGTCGGGTAACTTGCCTGAATGCGGCTCAGAGCGTCTTGGAGATCGACGTCTTTTCCCAGCTCAATCTCGTTGACAACTTCAGCAAGAATTTCAAGCGAGTGCTCCTGCGGTGCGCGCAAGGAAAGCCGTTGTGTGATTTGCCTCACAATGCGTGGATCGTTCGCCATTATTCTTCCTCCCCCAGTCCGAATAGGGGCAGCTCATCTCGCATGCGCTCCTCTTCAATCTCCTTATCCGTTTTCGCCATGGGCAGATTCGCTACATTCAGGCTGTAATCATCCTTGCCCCATTCGCACTTGCTCAGAACAGCATGCGGGATTTTCTTGATCGTCAGGTTGTCGAATGCGTCGGCATCCGCGTTGAACGCCTTACAGCACACCAGAAGTGTGCGATCAGGCCCGACATCCTCGGATAGCTTTTTCAGCGCAGCATGCGTCATCGATGTCGTGGTGACGAAGATAAAGTCGGTCTCGGTCGAATGACCGTGTCGCCAGTATTCCTGTTCATCCTGCGAAGGGGCATAGGTGAAGCCAAGGTTCTTGCACATGGCTTCAGCGAGCATTGAGGCATTATATTCTTTCGAGATGACCCAATTGCCGTATTTGTCTTTTTCGAGAAGTGACGGCGCAAGGTGATAATAGCGGAAGCCGCCGCCACCTTTCCAATCTAACGCATCTGTCACGCCGCCCGGGTCTTTACCATCGACTACTTTTTGAAGGCGAGGAAGGCAATGCGTGTCACAGTGATCCCCAAGTTCGACAGTGATCCAGCGGCGCTTCATTTTATGTGCAACGGCAGCAGTTGTTCCAGAACCGGCAAATGAATCTAAGACTAGATCACCTGGATTGCTGGCAAGTTCCATAACATAGCGGATTAATCGTTCGGGTTTTGGTGTCGAGAACAAACTGGTAACTGGAGTTCCTGGGAAGAGCCCCTTCAATTCGTATTTTGCTTGACGATTGTGACCGGTTCTTTCCAAATCAATCCAAAGTGAAGATGGGGGCAAACCTTTCATGTCGGCTAAGTAAGTTCTTCGCCGCAAACCCTTCCCATCGGGCGTGAATCGGATTTCGCCGGTTTCCATCTTAGCTTCTAGTGTTTCTCTGGACCATCGCCAACCATTTGGTGGGTGAGGGATAATATCGCCATTTGGTCCCGTGACGTTGTACTGAAGGTTGGGGCGCAATGCAGGATTCTGCATGTTATTGCCGTCGAACCATGGACCTCTCGGATCGTCATCGGGGTTTTTGAAATGAGTTCTTCTGGAGGGATCGTCCAAAAAGTTCGGCTCCCATTCAGGCGACTTTGAAAAAACAATGATGTCATTGTGATCCAATGAAACTCGTTTCGCATTGTTGTTGCTGCTGTCTGAGTTCCGCCAAGCGATTGTTTCCACGAAACAATTTCTACCAAAAATTTCGTCACAAATGATCTTGAGGTAGGCGCTTTCGTTGCTGTCAATCACAATCCAAATTGAGCCGTCTAAAGCAAGCAGGTTGTGAAGAATTTCTAGACGGACTTTCATCATGGAGAGCCAAATCGAATGCTCTAATCCGTCATCGTAATGTGTAAACGCTTGTCCCGTGTTGAATGGAGGGTCAATAAATATGCATTTAACTTTACCGGCGTAGTCTTGTTCGAGAGCTTTAAGCGCAAGCAGGTTGTCTCCACGGATCAGGAGATTTTCAAAAATATCTCCATCACGCTTTTCTTGAGCTAGGTGAGATTTTTCTCGATCTTCGATCAGAATGCGCGGTTCAAGCTTCGGAAGCTCATCTTTGCCGATCCACGTGAGTTCCAGCTTCTGCTTTTTCTTGCTCATGCCGCCACCTCCCAGCGAATGGTGAGGACGGGCGTGATGACAGGCTCCGCTTCAAGGCTGTTGGCGATGTCATCCAGCATGTTGTTGACTTCTTTTCGGATATTCTTGCGACGTTCGAATGTTTCGAGTTTCATATCGTCTCTTTTGTCTTCCAGGCGCTTGATGCGGCGCTTCTCTTTCAGCTTCTCATCCATCGGCAGAGCAGTGTTACTGCGAAGCAGTTTGCGTGCGGCCTTAATTTCATCGTCGAGTTCTTTGATTTCGGCTTCGGCAGCTTTCTCAAGATCATCGGCGTAGGCGTCGAGCTTGTCGGTCTCGGCGTCGAGCCAGATGGCGTTCTGTTCCTGAACGCCAGAAATGATGTTGGTCTTCAGTGTTGCCTCAAGTTCACCAAGTGCTTCCGGTAATGCTTCTGCGCTGTAGGCTTCTTCCGATTGGGCAGGAACGTAGAACATGCGATCCACCGTTTCAGGATGAATCTCTGTTCCATCATCGGCTATGCAGGCCGCGATCAGCTCTTCTCGATCAGATTGCGGCGTGCTGACAGTGATCTTTGAGACCTTCATCCAACCGCTTTTTCCAACCAATGCCGCTACATCCATCAATTGATTGGGATAGGCGCTGTGATCAAAGCGGACGAGTTTGGTATCCAGTTCGCGCGCTTTCGCTTGATCGACGACTTCCTGTGCGAGGTTTCCATCCGCCAGGCGGAAAAATTGCCAACCGTTTTCATCGGCGAGCGGCCATTCAGTCGTGTAAGTCTTTCCCTGATAATCAAAGCGTGGGCTATCATTTCCATGAAATTCAGCGTCGGGCAGCTCAGCACGGGCGATGAGCGCCAGACGGCGTTCAAACTCATTCATCGTGGTTTCAATCGTGCCCTTGCGGGTTTTTAGCTTGCTAACGACGTCCTGGTCCATGTTCTCCATGAGCTTGGTACGCGCATCGAGCATGTCAGCCTTGATGGTATCTTCCATTTCTTCCTGAAGCTCATCGAACGCGTGCTGAACTTCTTCATCGCTGCGCGCTTCTTGGATGATGTCGAGGACTTTGCGTTCAAAATCGACGCCGCGTTCGATGACTCCTAAGACTTCATCACTCGCGCCAAACACGCCTTCGAAGAGTTTGAATTTCTTGTCGAGCAATTCATAGACGCGGCGCTCGGCCTGGTTTTTCCGGTTCAAAAGATTGACGACCATGACGTCGATCTTTTGGCCATATCGGTGACAGCGACCAATACGTTGTTCCACGCGTTGCGGGTTCCACGGGAGATCGAAGTTCACGAGTAATGAGCAGAACTGAAGGTTGATACCTTCCGCGCCAGATTCCGTTGCAATGAGGATTGTTTTGTCATCACTTTTGAAGGCCTCAACGATTGCGGCCTTCAAATCGGCGCTCTTCGAGCCGGAAATCGCGTCCGTTCCGGCATGACGCTTCATCCAGTCCGCATAGAGTGCTTTGCTTTCGGCATCATTGTTCTGGCCATTAAGAAGTACAACTCGGCCATCATAACCGTTTGCGCCCAAAACCTCGGCGAGGTATTTCTGAGTGCGCACAGACTCCGTGAAAATGACCGCTTTTTCGCGACCACCGAGTTTGACGATTTCGCCCAGAATTTCGGGGAGCTTCTCAACCAGCTTCTCGCCCTTCGCGTTTGAGCCGATGGAAAGTGCGAGTTCTTTGTAGGCTTTCAGTTCGGCGATCTCAGCCGCGAGTTTGGCAGGGTCAGCAGGCGCTTCAATATCGACATCAGTGTCGTCGTCTGACAACTCCTCAGAAATCTCGTCAAAGGTGTCGATGTCTTCGAGAATGGACTCATCAAGTCGTTTTTTCTCTTCGAGCCGATCAATGACGCCTTGAAGGAATTTGGAGATGGCGAAGGTCGAAGAACCCAAAATTTTCCGAGCGACAAGGGTGACGAGGTGATTGGCTTTGTCACCAAAAGCGATTGTGTCTTTGCGCTGAAGGAAGGCCGACACGCCTTCATAGAGCCGAACTTCCTCATTTCCAGGCTCAAAGTCGAAGGTGCGTGGCAGGCGCTTTGTATAATTGATGTGTCCTGCTTCGACCACTTGTCGCCGGAGCGTCCGCTGGCACACTGGCGCTAAGCGGCTCTTGAGCATGACCAAGCTTACGGGAGAAGAACGTGCGCCCGCATACATGGTACGGAATGAGTTTTCATCGCCAAAGTGGTGATCGTCAATCACGGAAACGAGGCCATACAGTTCCATCAAGGAGTTCTGCATCGGCGTTGCTGTCAGCAGAATTTTGAACGGATTCTTGAGGGCTTCTTTCAGCGTCTTCGCGCGCTTGGAAGCATTCTTTTTGTAAACGTTACGAAGCCTGTGCGCTTCGTCAAAGATCACCAAGTCCCAAGTGATAACCGCCACATCATCAGCCTTGCGGGCAACAAATTCGTATGACGCGATCACAACGGCATTGTCTGCTTCGAATGGACGGCGTGCACCAGATTTTTGTGCGTCCTTATAGGTTTTGGAATCAAGAATAACGCTATCGAGCGAGAACTTTTCACGTAGCTCTTGCGCCCATTGCTTTCTGAGCGATGCAGGGACGATCAACAGCACGCGTCGTTTTCGTTCTGCCCATTTCTGAGCAATCACCAAGCTCGCTTCAATCGTTTTACCGAGGCCGACCTCATCGCCGAGAATAACGCCCTTCGAGAGGGGGGATTGAAGAGCAAAGAGCGCCGCATCTACCTGATGCGGGTTCATATCAACACGAGCAGTTGAAAGCGACTTTGCAAAAGCCTCATCTCCAAGACCAGAAAGCGTAATTCTGTTTGCAAGGTATTTGCTATGGAACTGCGTATAATTCATCGAATCACTAATATTTATCTAAAGTTGTTCAACTATAGCCAGTTTCGTTGCTCGAAAAGAAGGAAAACATTGATTTTTCCACGAATTCTGTTTTTTCGTCTCTATATTTCGCATCGGCTAAGCCGACCGGGCTCTCGTGAACCAAGCCAGCCAGGGCGGTCTTGACCATTCGGCTTCCATCCCTTGCGTGAAGGCTTAGGGCGCTGCCCTCACCGCACTTCGTAAAAAATAGACGGTCTCCCGAGGCTCAGGGCTATGCCCCTGCGCCCGCCGTCGATTTTTCCCTCCGCTTGGACACCCGCTGTTTGCCACGAGGCAGAGTTGCATGTGCAACCCATACCCAAAGGAAGGGACAGTAAAATGACCAAACAAATGAGTAAAATCCGCATATATGTCGCGTGCTCGGCAGCCTACAACAATGGCATTCTCCACGGACGCTGGATTGATGCTAACCTAGATGCATGGGCGATCTGGGATGCAGTCACAGAAATGCTCAAGGCTTCCCCCGAAAACGATGCAGAAGAATGGGCAATCCATGATTATGAAGGTTTTGAGGGCGTTTCCATCAGCGAATGGGAGAGTTTCGAGCGAGTGATCGCCGCATTCATCGCAGAGCATGGCAAGCTAGGAGGCAAGCTGGTCGAGTATTTTGGGAGCCTGCAAGACGCTCAGAACGCCATCAGCGACCAATACGCAGGAGAATATCGCTCCACTGCCGATTTCGTTCAGGACATGACCGAGCAAGGCACAGACATCCCAGAAAGCCTTCAATACTACATCGACTGGGGTGCAATGGCTCGTGATTGGGAAATCAATGACATTTTGACTATCGAAACAGGCTTTGAAGCCGTCCACATATTCTGGAGGGCTTAGAGATGACAAATCAGCTTTTCACGACTTCAGAACCTTACGAGCATGAAGGCTACAACCCAGGCCACCCTTGGTATTATTTTTTAGGAGGACGCCCCAAGCGTCCTAAGGAGATCTTAGAAGCCACCCGCTTGAGCGAATATCAGGGTTACGCCAAAGAGGACATCAAGGCTGCCGATGCGCTCCCAGAGCCAAGGCGATCTCAGAAGCTACGATCCTTGCGTGAAAAATTCGAAGCCGATCTACAGCGAGATATCAGCCGCTATCGGGAATGTGCCCGAGAGTTGCGAAAGACGGAATGGGATCAGCCCACAAACGGCCAAGTAACCTCTTGTGGTGAAATTCACACGGCTTTGAGCCTCAAGCACAATCACATGGTCAACAACTTCGCACATCTGATCACGTTGGATAAATTACTTTCCAAACAAATGGATTTGTTTGATTTCTAGCCTTTCTCTTCTCCTAGAGGATCACTTAGCCAGTCTTCGCGTACATGACGGATACGAACGATGTCGATATGATCGCCTACAATCTGATACAAGATCATATGCGAGCCCGATCTCAGAACGCGCAGCGGAGGAGAGAGTTCGGGACGCTCACGCGCCATTTTAGGTTGCTCGACCAACAACCCGAACGCATCGTTGAGTTCTCGAACATATCGATCAGCCTGACCGATCGACCATGTTTCAACGGTGCCACGCCAGATATGAGCAAGGTCTTGTTTGGCAGTAGGTCTGAGTTTGAATCCAGTGACCTTATCCACTATGCGTCCCACGCATTTCAGACAGAAAACCATCAACGTTAAAATTCTCGGCTGGCCCGCTCGCTAGCCCTTCATCGATCAGCTTTTGCATACTCGCAATTTTTAACGCTCGCTCTTGATCTTTGCGGATCAAATCGCGCACATAATCGCTGGAATTGGAATAACGGCCTGATTGAGCTTGATTCTCAACCCAGTCCTTCATCTGGTCGGGCAATGATACATTCATGGTGGCCATGGCGATTCTCCTTTCCCTCATTATGGCATAAATTGACAAAAATTGCCAATTCTTCTTCTCTATATCAAGCATGCCACCACAACGCCCCCCCCTGCCTATCCATCACGAGACGGGCTTCGGTCAGCTGTAAAACGGCGCTCTGCTGGCCCGCGGCGGCGTTGTTTGAAGGCCTCTTTTTGCTCCTCGCGATTCGGCTCTGCTCGCCTTTCGAATTCGGCTCGTTCGGTCGAGATTTCTCTATCTCGCACCACCAGCCTTTCACGCTTCTGCGCCTCACGCTGTTGGAAGAACTGCCGCTTCTCTGGCTGACGCCGGATCAGAGCTCCCTTTTCGGCTTCATCACCTCACCCGCATGATCGACCACAACAAAACCACGTCTACTCCCGCGAGCCAGCTTAAAACCCTTATCAGGGTTACGCCAGAGAGGACATCAAGGCTGCCGATGCGCTCCCAGAACCAAAGCGATCTGAGAAGCTACGATCTTTGCGCGCAAAGTTTGAAGCCGACCTGCGGCGAGACATCAGCCGCTACAGAGAATGCGTCCGAGAGCTAGGCTCAAGCGATTGGAAATCACCAGAACAGGGCGAGGTTACTACGTGCGGTGATGTTCACACCGCCCTGAGCCTCAAGCATAATCACATCGCCAACAATTTCGGACACCTCATCTATTTGGATGAGCTGCTAACCCAGCAAATGGATTTGTTTGATTTTTAGTTTTGTTCGCATGCGAAGCCGTATTTTCATCCAATAATATAGGAATTATTTCCCATTGAAAACGCCGGCAACAATATGCGATTAATAATCATTATCATTTAACATTCTAAAAACAAAAAGGGTAAGGTTATGAAAATAAAAAAAAGACATGCCGTATTTGGGGGAATCGCACTTCTCACTCTTGCCGATAGGTTTAACGAAAATGTTACTCAATGCGCAGTCATGGAACGTTTTAGCGAATGGTCATCGGACGGCTCCAAAGCCGCGGTGAATTGGAGCGCTGCACATGATTTCTTTTGCGATCAAAATCAATCGGAGCAGCCAAAGGCTGAGTAACCATTAGGGGTGTTTTCGAGCATCTCGCAATGCGCTGCACGCACCCAACTTGATCCCAAAGCAACTGGGTAAGCTGCAATTATGATCGGCACAATAAATAGCAAAAAAAAACCTATCAGCGATAACGCAAAACCAAACATTCTGAAGACAAAACTCTCACCACTCAAGTTAACGTTTCTCGCACCCTCCCAACTCACCAACTTATCCCAAACTAAACGAACAATCATCAACACCCCAAACAAAGCCAATAGACTAAGTATTGAAAGAGCGCACAGCACAAATCCGATGACCAATATCTGCACATTTACATCGCTTATATATGGTACTGAAATATTGAAGTGATCATAAATATTATGAACTGATTTAATGTACCAATCCACAACCCCGAACCAGGCCATGTAAATTAGAATAAACACAAAAGAAAGAAGATAAGTAAGAATAATCAAGACGGCCGCTACGATGGCTCCCAATCCAAATGCGGATGCTACAAGCAATAGGGGGGATATCAAAGCCACAATTGACTAGAAAATATATTTCGCTATTTGGTGAAGGTTAAAATCATAATTCTTAATCATAAAAACTCACCCCAAAACTATCAAGTAAATGATTGTTGTTGTACAACACTTGCCGATTGCAATGCGCAATTAAAACTCATTTATGACGTTAGTTTTTCTTACCCGTCCCAAGGATTGATGAGAGAGATAGGAAGGCCGGAAAAATCCTTCACATTGCGTGTCGCCAATTGTGCGCCAACCGAGCCTGCGATCCCCGCAATCATCATATCCGATGGGTGCGCATGAACGCCTTGGCATTCTCTCAGCGCACGATACTGACCGCCGACGAGGGCAGCATCTTCATCAAATGGCAAGATGGGTAAACCGCCTTCGGGTGCGATGAATTCCTGAAAGCGCTGCCATAGAGTCTGCTTGCGCTGACCATCAGCCAGCCGATCCAAACCATAAGCAATCTCGGAGACTGTTATCGCAGTTGTCGCCAGTGGCTCATCACCCAAGCGAGACATCCACTGCGCAACCGTCTCAGCTGGAGCAGGCCGCATCAATTCTGAAATGATATTGGTGTCCAGAAGTATCATAGACCCGCGCTATCCAACTCTAATCAAAGTTAGGAGCGGATCGGTCTCCACCACGCTCCGCCAACGGCAGATCCACACCATCTTCGCCGTCAAACAATACGCGTGAACGTTCCCACAAAACGCTTCCCGTTACTCCGCCCACTGCTTTACGCAGGATCGAACGCACTTCCTCTTCCATCGAGTGGCCGCGCATGGCAGCGCGGACCCGCAAGCGGTCTTTGATTGCATCGTCAATGTTTCGAATGGTCAGTGTCGCCATCATTGATCTCCTTGTTGACTTGGATAATTATATCATTATGACAGCAATGATTGCAATGCAATCGCTATGATACTTGCCCGTCTTCGGGATAACGTTGCAAGAACAGGCGTTTTGTAGGGGAATTAGGAACCGTTCAATTTTCTACGCAGTGTTGTCGTGGTGGTTTGTCTTAGAGGTTTTAGAACAAAGGTGTTTTGGTGGGCTTTTTTCGATGAAGATATTTGCACTTTGCGTGCTGGCTAAATTTTTGAGTATCCAAGCAGCAGCTGCCCAGGAAGCGCTCACTATGGAGCCTAAAACGTCAACGCTAGAAGGCAAACCCGTTGAAATCATTCATGGGTCGGCGGTCAATTCGTTCACTCTCCAAGCTGTCATTGAAAGTCTTGAGGAAGCTGGCTGCCCCGTTAGTACGCGGGTGCTTAGCGACTCTGCTTACATAGTGGCTCGTACGAACGGTGATGGCATCAGCACTTTGGATGTTGTATTTGCGGGTAGTTGGCTTCTAGAAAATTGTTTGCCCAAGCCACCGCATCGAGCGCAAGATTAGCACTGTTGTTCGTACTCTAGCTTTCAATTTCAGAGCCGCAGCGCCTTGAGATGGTGCAAGACCATCGTCAGCAGTAACTAAGGCTCTGAACGATCAATTCGAGAACGATGGACGGCGATGCTATCTCGTCGGCGACTCCGCTTGAACGCTTCAAGTTCTGTATCCTGTGCGGGGTCTGCGCGTCTCTCAAATTCGGCGCGTTCGGTTGATACACCCCGATGTTGTTGCACCAGCTTTTCACGCTTCTGCGCCTCACGCTGAATGAAGAACTGTCTTTGTTCCCACTGCCACTCAATCAGGGCCTCTTTCTCCGCATCGTCGCGGGCTTTAGCCTCAATAGCCTCAGCCTCATTTTCTCGCTTGATCCGCGCAGTCTCTCCATTCAACCAAGACCACGCCCGCTTGAGCAAACCACTTGGGAATCTGGCTTGCCGAGCAAGCGCTTCGTCAATACTTCGCTCCTCAATCCGCTTCAAAAGCACGGCGCGTTGATCACGTTGCCGCTCAACGAGCGCTTGTTTTTTTGCGTTGCGCTCTGCCAATCGGACACTGTTTTGAGCTTTCAATTCATCGGCAAAACCATCCATCTTGCTCGCCATGTCACGGGCTTATTGCGTTTGAACCGTTTCCACATCGCTCAAGTCTTTTTCTGATCCTAAACGCTCTCGAACGGCCTTGGTCTTCACGCCAAGCCAGCGCGGTAGGCTCATCACCTCGCCCTGATGATCAACTACGATAAAGCCGCGTCGATCACCTCTTGCGAGCCTAAACCCTTTATCTTGCAGCGCATGCTCGAAAGAGGCGCGCGTGTCACTTGTCGCCCAGGCCGCTTGAAGGTCGGCTTTAACATCCTCAGCATGCCGCCCAGAGCGCTTGGCTTGCTGATATTGCTCAAGCGTATAATTCAACGGATTGCGCTCCTGTGTGTTGATCAGACCGCGCGGCACATCCCAACCATGTTCAATGAATAGCTCACGGCTGACATCACGCATTTTGAGCCGATTGAACGGCAGCGGGATGGCCTTCATTTGAGTCGCATCAATACGCGACCAAACCACATGACAATGCCTATCCCGATGCTCGCCCTTTTCGTGAAACACTATCACGCGCGGCTGACCGGAAAGCCCCAACGCCTTCTCAGTTCTAGCAATTGCTTTTTCAAAATCCTTCGCGCTTGCATTGGCGTCTTTTGGTGGCGATAGGCTGAGTGAGAAAAGCGGCTTTTGGCAGCGCGTGCCTTTGGCCAACGCTTCCACTTCCTCAAAAGCACCGCGAATGTCATCAGCCATGAACCCTGAGACGTCATGCACCATCACATGCTCGTTTTCATCAGTCCGTAGAAGATGGATTGCTAATTCACGTCCGCCGCCCCGCGTATTGCCATGGCGAGCGGCTCCGCAAGCCAAGCGCAGCCATGATATCCTGCCGAAGAGATTTTAGCTCAGCACATGTTTCGTGAAGCTCTTCAACCAAATCAGGTGTGACAGGCATCGCACCGATATTCGCGGCCTTCGCGATCTGGTTCAGATTCTGAGGAATCCGCGACTGCCCCAAAGCACCAAGCACTTTACCAAGCGCTTCTCTGTCCGTTTGCCGAGCGCGAGATCGGTAGCTTGCGCCCGCAAAAAGACGAGACTTGATATACGCACCCAAAGGCTCGCCGTTTGCCTCTTCTTCCAGCTTGCAGCGCTCTTCAACGGTCAGCCTCAATGAAAACGGAGCGTTGCGTTTTTTTGTTGTCGCTGATCGAGGCGGCCTTACCGCTATGTCGCAATGGCCAACCGCCTCAGAAAACACTTCATACGTCTTGGTTCCACCAGGTCTTCTCATTGCCCCAGCTCCTCAAGTTCGTACTTGTATGGTCTGAGCTGGTCTTCAATAGCGGCTAAATCGTCAAAAATAGTGTTTAAATCCAGAACTTCTGGTGGCACCATTTAACCTCCTAATTTATTGACCTTGATGCTCCTAGTGATAAGGGCACCCTTTCTAGTTCAAGATAGATTTAATCACAGATGATCCAATTTATTGAGATAGTATCGGAGCACCACTCCAACGACAATTTCACTCGCTCAAAATTAGAATGAATGTTCTGATTTGGTTGACACAACGCCTTCAATAAGACCAACTATTAAAATTGAAACATATTGAGGGACGCGCAATGAAGCTTACAGTAAATGGCGAACCTTTCGAATTTGAAGTCGAACCCGACATGCCATTGCTTTGGGTATTGAGGGACGAATTAGATATTACTGGCCCCAAATACGGTTGCGGTATCGCTCAATGTGGTGCCTGCACCGTGCATATTGATGGGATGGCTGTTCGCTCGTGCAGTATTCCTGTCGGACAAATCAATGGAAGCCGCATCACAACGATTGAAGGCTTAGGATCACCTAATGCTATGCACATTGTGCAACAGGCTTGGATTGACCATCAAGTCGCTCAATGTGGATACTGCCAATCTGGCCAAATCATGTCTGCCGTGAGCTTACTTGAATCCACCCCAAACCCAACAGATGAACAAATTGATCAGGGGATGTCCGCAAACCTATGTCGCTGTGGAACATATCCAAGAATTCGTGAGGCCATCAAAACCGCCGCAGCCAAACTAAATGGTGCTTGATATGAGCAAAGCATTCAAAATAGCGCGTCGTACATTCTTGGCTGGATCGATGGCTATATCTGGCGGAATTGCATTTGGATATTACACGGTCAAAAAACCCCACGCTAATCCCCTATTAGATGACATTGAACCAGATGAAGCCAGCTTCAATCCTTGGATCAAAATATCTCCTGATAAAATCACGCTCATCACCCCCCACCCTGATATCGGTCAAGGCGCAGTGTCCATGCAAGCAGCATTGATGGCCGAAGAGATGGATTTAGAGTTTGGCCAATTCGAAACTAGCTTTGGCGCAACAAGTCCCGCCTATTATAATACAGCAATGGGTCCAGAGCTCTTCCCAGCTCTAGCCACAGATACAAGTTTTGTGCAAACCAAACTCGGTGACTTTGGAAATTCAGTTTTCAAACTTATGGGACAACAAATAACAGGCGGCTCCTCGTCCACATCTGACAGTTTTCACAAGCTAAGGTTAGCCGGCGCAATTGCCCGTGAAACACTTAAAAAAGCAGCTTCGAAAACCACCGCCATTCCCGTATCGCAACTCAAAACCCAAAGCGGAAACGTCATTCTCCCTGATGGCACTCAACTTAAATATATTGAACTAGCCACCTCCGCCGCTCCCATAAAACCAGTCACGAATGTTCAATTACGTCCTGCTTCGCAATGGCGGCTCATTGGAAAACCAATGACGCGTCTGGATATTGTTGCAAAATCCACCGGCCAACAAAATTACGGAATAGACCTAAAAAAAGATGCAATGGTTCACGCCACGGTTAAAACCAATCCACGTAAAGGCGGTCTTTTACTAAGCTTTGACGCACAAAAAGCAAAGAATATGCGAGGCGTTATCGACATCTTTGAGATCAAAGGCGGGGTGGCGATCATTGCAGATAATACGTGGCGCGCTTTCCAAGCTGCCGACGCTGTACAATGTGAATGGGGGCCTGCCCCTTATCCACCCAACCAAGCTGAACATTGGAAAGAATTAGAAGCTAGTTTCACGCCCGATCGCTTAGATAAAGTTTGGCGAGACGATGGAAATACGCAGGCGTCTATAGCCAATTCAGAAACAGTCTTCCAAGCAGAATACAAAGCACCCTACGCAGCACATGCACCACTAGAGCCTCTTGGCGCGCTCATAGAGGTCAGTGATGATCGCGCCGATATTTGGGTATCCCACCAAATACCCGCCGCTGTTGAAAAAATGGTCGCAAGCATTACCGGCCACAAACCAGAAAATGTATACATCCACAATCAGTATTGCGGAGGAAGTTTTGGCCATCGTTTAGAGTTTGACAACATTCTACAAGCCACCGAAATCGCAAATAAAATGCGCGGCACGCCTGTAAAACTAACCTATTCCCGCGAAGAAGATATGCTGCATGATTACACCCGCCAAATAGCAATGGCGCGTGGTAAGGGTGTAATTTCCAACGGTAAAATCGAAACCATAGATCTGTCATGTGCGTCCGTTTCAGCCGTGAGATCTCAGAGCAAAAGAATGGGAATGCCTATTCCTGGCCCAGATGCCCAAATCGCTTCAGGTATGTGGAATCTAACTTATGATATTCCAAACTATCGAATGCGTGGGTATGCAGTGCCAGATGGTGTCTTAGCACCCACAAGCTCGTGGCGATCTGTTGGCGCTGCAACAGGTGGTTTCTTTGCTGACTGTTTCATAGATGAGCTCATCCATGAGGCAGGTTTGGATCCGCTTGAAGCTCGTATATTTATGACAAAACATGATGTATCTCGCAAAGTACTCGAAGCGGTCGCCGACATGTCAAATTGGGGAAGCCCAATGGCACCAAATCAAGGGCGGGGCGTCGCTTTCGTCGAATCCTTTGGCGTACCCGTGGCGCAAATTGTTGAAGTGACTAACACTACAGACGGCATAAAAATCGACAAAGTCTTTGTTGCTGCTGATGTTGGGAAAATCATAGACCCAATAAATTTCGATAATCATGTGAAGGGCGGTGTGGTCTGGGGGCTTGGGCACGCCATGAATGCTGAAATCACCTATTGGGACGGCATGGCCGAACAAACAAATTATCACATGCATGCCGGCATGCGCATGCATCAATGTCCTGAGATAATCGTAAGGGGTTTGGAAAATGGCCCGGTTGTCAAAGGTATTGGTGAGCCAACAGTGCCCGTCGCACCACCCGCCTTAGCAAACGCTATTTTTGCAGCGACTGGAAAACGTATTCGCGAAATGCCCTTCAACAAACATATCGACTTCATATAGAGGGCAAACTCCATGATCAAATCCATTGCGCTTATAATGATTGCCGCGCTTTCCAGCTTCGGCGCACTCGCCCAAGAAAAAACGCAAAATGACGGCTTGAAAGTCTGGGCAAAAATATACGAAGTCTTCTCTCATCCACGCTGTGCCAATTGTCATGTTGGAGAAAACAATAGACCAAAATGGTCAGGGCCATCTTACGAAAAAGCATACAACCTCCCAAAAGGAGGCAACATGTATCATGCAATGTATATCAATGCAGGGAATGACCGTACCGGCGCAAAAACCACGCCCTGTGCCACATGCCATCAGCACCGGAATGATACCAAACCACATTCACCACCAGGGAATGACGTTTGGTTTTTACCGCCAGTTGAAATGGAATGGTTTGGCAAGAGCTCAAGCTATATTTGCCAACAAATTCAAGATCCAGAAAGAAACGGTAACCGCACTTTAGCTGAAATTTCAAAGCATATCGAACATGATGAACTCGTGCATTGGGGCTGGAACCCTGGGCCGGGGCGTCAACCCGCCCCTTACTCAAGCCGTGAAGTGGCTAGATTTATTAAATCATGGCAAAGCGCTGGCGCACCCTGCCCAATTGAAAACGCAAATGATATTTCCACCTATCTTGAAACTCCCAAGCAAGCAGAAGAATAAAAGGATATTCTAGTGAAAAAGCATTTGCCTCTCATCACCGGCTCAATAATAGGTTTGCTTTTCAGCGTTATCCTTCAAGAAACAATGTTAGGAATATTTGTTTTTGCTGCACTGGGAGCATTAGGTGGGTATTTGGCAACCAGAATGCCCAAAGGAAGCGAACGCATTTATTGGATCTTTGTATTGGCAACGCTTGGGTTATGGATAGCCTCCATTTCATTTCTAAACCTAAGCGGCATTTGGCTCATCTTACCCATGCCAATCACTTTGGGTTATTTCTCTGCGCGGTTGATCAGCCGTTTGACTGGTGACTATCAGAAGCTTTCTTCGGTAAAATAGGGACACCAGCCTCATCGCATAAGACCATTGACATTCAATCCCAAAACACACCAACTTAACCTGCATTTTTGCAGATGAGGATGTTTTGATGAATTGGGATGATTTAAAGCTCTTACTTCTTGTTAGCAGATACCCCATTCTAACCGAGGCAAGTCAAAAACTCGGACAAGACGCCACTACCATTAGTCGACGTCTTAAAAAGCTTGAAACTGAAATTGGTCTGACTTTATTTGAACGCACAAGACGAGGTCATATTCTCACCCCCGAAGCTCTAGAAATTGCAGCTCAAGCCGAAGCAATGGAGCAATCCATTTTAAGCATAGCGACCTACGCTCAGACAGAGCAACAAATTGCTGGTCATGTGCGATTAGCAACCACCGAGGGCTTAGGCACTTATTTCATTGCACCCGAAATCGCCAACTTCACACAACTACATCCAAATATTGCGCTCGATCTTATCGCTATCCCTGGATATGCAAACATATCCAAAAGGGAAGCTGATTTAGCTATCGTTTTAACACGCCCCCAAAAAGGACGACTTAAAGTCAGAAAGCTCACCGATTATCAACTGGCCCTGTACTCAACACAAAAATATCTGGATGAATTTTCCAACATAAAATCTAAATCTGATCTCAGCGGTCACACACTTATCGGATATATGGATGAGTTATTATACTCAGACGAGTTGAATTATTATCAAGAAATTTTTCCAGACTTAAAACCCAGCCTTTGCAGTCCCAGCATTGTCGCTCAATTACAAATGACGCGCTCCGGTGCCGGAATTTCCATCCTCCCTCGTTTCATGGCAGAGAAGCATCCAGACCTTGTCCGTATCCTTCCAAATGAAATCAACATTACGCGATCATTTTGGCTCACGACACATCAGGATGCACATTCGCTTGCGCGTATTCAGGCAGTAAGCGAGTTTCTGGTAAAACTCGTGACAGAAAAACACTCAATTTTATCTAGCTAAGATCGGGTCCACAAAAGATTGACAGCCAGCACACAAAAAGCCCTCATCAATCAGACACGCAAACACCACCAACACTGCACGGCATCGACAATAAATACACTATTTCTAGGCACCAAAGCAACATGGCATCATCTGAAACAAAGCCCCTTCCAATCATCATAGCCCATAGAGGCGCGAGTGGGTATCGCCCCGAGCACACTCTAGAATCTTATAAATTGGCTATTGAAATGGGGGCAGACTTTATCGAACCTGATCTTGTGATGACTAAAGATGGTGTATTAATCGCACGCCATGAAAACGAGATAAGCACAACAACAAATGTCTCCGATCATCCACAATTTGCTTCCCGCAAAACAATCAAAACCATTGAAGGGGAAATTCACACAGGCTGGTTTACGGAAGACTTCACTTTAGCAGAACTAAAAACATTGAAAGCCAAAGAACGTCTACCCAATTTAAGACCGAAAAACACGTTATTTGACAACAAGTTAGATATATTAACGCTTGAAGAAATTATAGTATTTGCACGCCAACAGAGCAATCTAAATAAGCGTAAAATTGGCCTCTATATTGAGCTAAAACACCCCACATATTTCAATGATATTGGCCTACCAATGGAAGATAGCTTTCTAGCTATATTAGAAAAGAATGACCTAAATTCGCAAACTCCAGACCTGCCGGTTTTCATTCAATGTTTTTGGCCGCAAACCTTACAAAAGATCCGTGACAAAACACCTCTTCCTTTGATTTTATTGCTTGCGACCACCCCGCCAGATCATTCAGTTTTAGAAACTCTAAATATTTCCAAATGGGAAGAGGCATTTGAGCCTAACCATTTGAAATTTATATCCAATTTCTGTGATGGTATTGGGCCAGATTTAAGCTTGGTATTTCCGGCGACGACAGACACCACTCAGCCAACTGAGTCAAAACTCATTCAAAATGCACATGCTGCAAATCTTAAAGTCCATGTTTGGACACTTCGCGCAGAAAACGCTATGCTGCCTCATAAATATCGGATTGGACCGGAAGGCGGTGCGAATAATGCCACCAGCTTTGGGAATCTTGTCGACCTAACACAAGACTTAGTGAGTGCTGGCATTGATGGGGTTTTCACCGATCATACAGACATCGTTGTTAAGGCTTTAAAGAGTTTTTCAACATCTTCAAAGCCTTAAGTTAGTTTGTTATTAAAGTCTATAAAGTCAATAACTTATAGTGCTTGAGCCGAATTATCCAGCTTGCAATTTTTTAACAAAGTCAGCAGCACGTTCTTGAACATTTTTCGCTTGTCCACTCATACGAACGGCTTCCTCTGCAATCTGGGTTGAGGCCCCTTTCGTCATACGCGCAATTTCTGAAACTGAGGTAATGCTTGAAGACACACTACTTGCTGCGACAGCAGCTTGCTCAACACTGTGAGCGATTTCCCGTGTCGTTGCTGTTTGTTCTTCCATTGCTGTAGAAATAGATGTCGAAATCTCATCCAGATCCGCAACAACTTTACTTACCACATTTATTGAACCAACCACATTATGTGTTGCTTCCCTAACTTGTGCGATCTGGCGCGAAACGTCTTCTGTCGCATTAGCAGTTTGTGATGCCAAGTTTTTAACTTCACTGGCAACAACAGCAAACCCTTTACCCATATCACCTGCACGTGCAGCTTCTATAGTTGCATTTAGCGCCAGCAAATTAGTTTGCTCAGCAATGTCAGAGATCAAACTAACTACAGATTCAATATTTCCAACAATCTCAGTCAGGCTTTCCAATTCACCTGTCACTCGACTATTTGCAAGTGAACCTTCTTGTGCAGTCGAAGCTGCTTTAGTAACTTGAAATGCAATCTCCTGAATCGTTGCAGACATTTCTTCAGCAGCACCAGCAACGGTAGTAATATTCTGAGAAGAAATTTCCGTGGCGCCGCTTACTTCATACGCACTGCTATCAGTCTTTTGAGCACCAGCTGTCACTTCTTCTGTCATAGCTTGCAAATTGGTAATGGCTTGGGAAATATCTCCAATGGAACCCATTACTTGCTGCTCAAACGCAGTCACGACTTCCTGCAGTATTTTCCGTCTTTCTTCCTCAGCTCTGGCAGCAGCGGCTTGCTGTTCTTTTTCCATTTCTTGGGTTTTCACCAGATTGATCTGGAACACACTCAAAGCTTTAGACAAGTCTCCAATCTCGTCGCCACGAGAATTGTAGGGAATGTTTACATTCAAATCCCCACTGGCCAACATTTTAGTTGTATCACTGATACGAGACAATGGCCGTGAAAGCATACGGTGAAACATGAAACCCATACCAACAGACGCCAACAATGTGGCCAGAGTTGCAATTATCACAACCAGATAAATTGACTGAAGGTTTGCATCGCTTCGACTTGCAGACGCTTCGGCTTTTTCAGACAAGCCTGCCAAAACAGCTCCCATGGCCACATGCGTATCTTCAAGTATCCGGCGTCCTTCACCTTCACCCTCTCTCGCTCTCGCCAAATCAATTGTCTCGGGACGGTTCATCAAATTGATTTGATTTCCCATCCAATCATAAGCAAATTTTTTCCAGCTTGCATGAGCTTCATTTAGGGAATCGACAAGTTCAGGAGAGTGCTGTTCAAGCTGTTCAATTGAGAGATTAAACCCCATATTGAGTTCGTCTCTAGCAGCCTCAAAACTTTTTTGCGCATCTGCATCAGAAGTTAAAAGAAAACTATCACCTACGAAAGCATGATTGTTTAATTCTCGCTCAAACCCAAACAGCGTATCCAGTGAAACTCTTAGATCACGAATGCTGTTATTTTCTTCTTTTGCTGCATTAACGTTGACAATGTTTGCTCCACCAGCAACAGCGCATATTGACGCCAACACCATAAAGGCAGCTGACGTTTTTTGGGTAACACTCATTTTACTAATCATCTCAAATAAGTCCCAATTCTTTTCTACGCTTTAATTCTGTTAAGTTGATTTCGACAGTTGCTGCGCCGATCGCATTTCCATCATGATCCAATGTAAGGTTCACTTGCGCCGACCAAATTCCACGCTGGGAATTGAATTCTGGTTCATCTATGAATAGTTCGCCAATGCCAACATCAAATGTTTTCTGAACCTTAGCTTCATCCCCCTGCCAATAATCAGATGTTATCGAACTCTGACCAACATTCAGCCCGTTAGCATCCATAACGAAAATCTCATTATATAGCCCACCAGAGGCAGCCTGAACTCTGAGCAAATATGATGAGACCGGGCTACCAAGCGCAGTTGCAATCAGTGGCTGCTCTCCAGAACTAACTTTCTCTTCTCGCCACTTCTTATCCAACTCAAGAATTTCTGCTTCAGAAATTCCTTCTCTACGCCGGTTCGCAGCATTTACTGAGATTTGGACAACATCATTCTGTAAGAACTCACGAATATCTCCAACAACCTCATCATCTATTAAACTTGTTGCGATTTGACCATTCTCTTGTGCATTTGCAGCCCCTATTGCTCCCATTGGCATTAGAGCTAATACAATGACAGAAGCGCCTAACCATCGAAGACCATTCAAATTTTTCATTATTAGATTCTTTTCAATCAAAAGATTTCTATTTGTGCACGCAACAGAATAGAATCTGCACTGTCATCGCCATAAACTGGGCTGTCTTTGAATTCTGAGTGAGAATAATTTAGCATAACCCTGAAAAAATTATCGCGATACCAAGTTGCTCCCGCGACATAAGTGTCTTGCTTCCCACCTTGTGTAAAACCATCACTAAGGTCGGCGACATCATAACGTGCTGATACAGCAAACGCACCTCGTCCACCCTTACCAACTGGGTTCTCAACAAAATCTCGTTTAAATACACCATTTTTGTAATTACGGTGTCCGCCCCACATATAACTAGCATCAAGATAATACGCACTCATGGTGGGATCATCGTCACATGAAGCATCGTGACAATTGACGCTTGTCAGACCATATTCAGTTTGAAATGAAAGTCCGCCTTTTACGAAAGCACCTTCCACTCCAGTAAATACATCACTCTCTGAAATGGACGGTGTTTTAATCGTTTTAGATGCACTCGCCGCATACGGTTTTTGAGAAAAACTAAATGGAGCATCGTCCGCTCCCGTTTTTCTATAACGAGATGAAACACCTAAATGCAGGACACTATCTTCTCCAGCCGGCTCAGCTGAATAAGTTGCACGCCCTGATACTGACAACAAATCTTGATCAGATGTAACATTTGCATCTGGTCCAAAAACACCACCACTGAATGTTAGTGAACCGTGTTTCTTGTAAGCAGCAACTCCCAATGAACGGCTAATCCCGTTTATTTTCGCAATTGAACTACCTTCCATAAAGGTCGTTGAGTATAAAGATGAGCTTTGCTCTAATCCGTTCGGAACTTTAAAATTCCCAACCCGAACTGTTGTATCACCTTTAATCTCAACAAAGAGATCCTTTACCTTGATGTCATCGCCAGCAAAATCCACATTGCTGCTAAAATTGTAATTGCCATAGCTACCTTTAACATCGACGCGGAATAGTCTTAAATCTACGCCGTCAACCTCGTTGTCACCAGCAACTTCAACGTTTTCGTAATCCAGAAAAGCATGTGCACCGAGAGAAACCTTAACCTCTTCTGACACTGCAGTACCTGCGCACAGGCCAGTAAAAAGTCCTAATTTTATAACGTCATACATCTGAACGCGCATTTTAATCCTAACACTACAATTTCATCTGGATGCTAAAATCTACGCGTATGCTTAAAAGCGAGTTAACATTTGCTGTCTGCAATTGAATCTCAAAGTGTACACATGCCAAAAATTAACCTTTGGTTTTGTTCAACGTTTCGAATTTTCTGTATTTACAAAGAACTAAAGGCTTACAAAATCGGTCAAATTATTAACCAAAACACATACAGTAAACCATAAAATACAAAGAGCATGGGCAAAATTGGAGCGGATTGATCTGCCTATCTGCAAGAAACACAGCTCGAAAATCACAATATCAAATAAGAATTATGAACAGAAAGCCTTCATTCTCAACTGGTGAGCGGTAACGGTCGCGAACCGCTGACCCTCTCGGTGCAAACGACCAGTTAAACTAAAAAAAACAATAACTTAACCAAAAACGTTGACACTTTATAGGCCAAAATACACCAGAACATAACCAGAAACTGTCAACGGTACACAAACGCAGTCTTCCCCTTGAAATGGCGCAAATATTAACCACTCATCGCTTGACAATTATCGCCGCAGAAAATGCGACTCAAAACCACTTAGTTTCTTTTGTATGGGCTTTAAATTTGCACCACAGCTCAACCAAATAATTGATAGATGAACCTTACCCCTCCCGCGATCATTATAGTTTGATCGCCGCTAGGTGCTGTAGGAAAACGACTAGAGACCACAGCCATCGTACTTTATTATCCATCAAAAGCTAAAATTATTCGTGGTGTTGTGAATAGTACAAATGTCGTACAGATCAGAAAACAAGCGTTTGGGTGAAGTTTTCGAGCAGAGCAAGCTGTCTCAAGATGAGACATCTACAACGCCAATGAAGTTTGGGAACCAGCAGAATCTATACGCCCAAAAGAAGGAATACATTAACGCTACAATGACATTTCAGTCTTGCACGAAAAAAGACATTTTATCTTTGTCTCAACAGACACACAAAATCATCACTGCAATCTAAATAGGGAAAAAGATTGACATCAAATTAGAAGAGATTATAAATTTAGCAACAAATAACTAAATAGTATTCTTTACAACAAGAGTACTACTGCGGTAGCTTTCGTTATTAAAAATATATTTTCTCAATATTCTTCCTCCGCTCCAAGCGCGACGGCTAATCTCATATCCTTGATGCGGGTATACCAGACAAGTTGGCACTTTATCTTCATATTTTTCAATGGACTTTTTCTTGAATCCCAGTTCATATAATTTGTCTCTTTCTGGGAACAGAAAAAGAAAGAAGTTGGCTAACTCAGCATCCTTAAAAGTAAAGTCGTTTGAACATAATTTAAGTAGCCGCACGACTAAAAATTTAATCGTGACCTTAACAGGCCAGATTATAAAAAGTGCACTGCATCTCGTTAGTTTGATTGTACTCTCAAGGTTATTAGAACCTTCAGATTTTGGAATCGTTGCAACTGCGACCGTAGCCATTCACTTTGCGAAGGTGTTTTCTGAACCTGGGCTAGTTTTTGCTACAATACAAGCCCCGAAGATTCGTTCTAGAGAGGTGGCTACTTTATTCTACTTGAACGTTCTAATTGGCTTTGTAATTGCTGCAATTTCCATTTTTTTTGCGCCACTATATTCAACGATGGTTGACGAACCGATTTTAAAGCCGGTTATCCAAGTGTTAGCTATACTCTTCATAATTAATGGTTTGGCTGCCCAGAGTGATGCAGTACTCCGACGCCGAATGATGTTCAAAACTATTGTGATCGTGGATGTGAGTGCTTCTACGGTCGCCGTTTTATTGACTGTTGTTTTAGCCTATAATGGAGCTGGTTATTGGGCCCTAATTATACAGCTAATGACCGCTGCAGTTATCCGTTTAATTTGTCTAGTTTGCGTAAGTCCATGGAAGCCTTGGCCGTTTGAGCGACCAACAAACGTAGAAAAACTCTTTACCTTCGGTGTAAAACTAGTATTTGGAAACTTACTAAATGCGTTAAGCAGTGGAATGACGCCTATATTTGTCAAAACCGTGTCAGGGCTATCGGGTGTTGGGTTATGGGAAAGAAGTTCTACTCTTTCTTCGCTCCCAAATAAACAAATAACACCTGCATTATTTTCTGTTTTGAACCCAGCTTTGGCTAGGCTATCAAAAAATAAAAACCGATTTGAACAGGTGTTAGTTCAGGGGTTAAAACGAGTTTCGCTCGTCTCTGCATTTGTTTCCATTCAACTCTTCATCTCCGCTGAAGATTTATCATTTGTTTTACTAGGGTCGGGCTGGGAAGAGACCACTAATTTAATAAAAATATTTGCGTTTTATTGCCTAACGGAACCTTTATCCGTCCTTCTGGCTACATCATTGGTGGCGGCAGGTTATCCGGGAGCACTATTAAAGTGGCGAATGTTTTCTGCAGCTTCATTGGTCGTAGCGTTTTTAATAGGAATGCACTGGGGACTTATAGGTCTTGCGATAGCATTTTCGTCTGTTAATGCTTTAGTTCGTTTCCCCCTATTTTTGACTTATGTTTCAAAAAAGGTTCTCTTGTCGGTATCAAACATTACCACTGCACCTATCACTGGTATCATTGCATTTGTCTATGTAGCGACTTGTTTTGAGTTTATAGTTCCAACAGTTAAATTTGTTCCGTTAATGAATGTTATTACAAATGCTGTAATCTCGTCGTTTCTATTTTTGTCGATAGTATTATTTATTCCCTCCGTAAGAAAAGATTTTCAATCTTTATTCTATTTCTTAAATAGAAATTTTCCTAAATTTAGCAAATAACTTAGCTATACGCAGAAATATTTTAGATTGGGAAAGAGAGAAATGCACGAAAGTTTATCGAGACGGTTACGGGCATGGACTGTTGCTTTTGACAGAAACCATCCCTTAAAAGCTAATATCAGCGATCTGCTACGAGATCGACCAATAGCTTATTATATCGGGTGGCTTAACCACAACAATTACGGCGATACTGTTCTAGCTCTAGCTTTTAAATATTATTTCGATAATCTAATACCGTTTCAAGCATATCCTAGAAAGTCTATAGAAGGAAAGTTTTCTCATTTTTTGCGCCCCACCGCGCCCCAAATTAGTGTACTAGGGGGAGGAACTTTAATTGGAGGTCCTTATTTAACGGCTATCGAAGAGCATTTAGATGAAGGAAGGAAGTATTTCACTTTTGGAACCGGTTGCTCCGATAAGCATCCAGACAATGATGTTAGAACGCGTTGGGAAAATTGTTTAAATAGAACTTCACACCTCTATGTTCGAGGTAAAAAGTCAGTAGAGCTCTGTAAGAATTTGTACGGAGTAGAGCATGCTGTCGCTGTAGGCGACCCTGCTCTTGTGACGGCGTCCATTTTTCCTCCACACCCCACACCGTTAAATCAAGGTATGATTGGCTTCAACCTAGGCTCGCATAAGTTTGAGCGCAATGAAAAAACATACAAAATCGGTATTAAGATTATACAAGCTTTGGCGAAGTTAGGGCACTCGTTTGCTCTGGTTTCAATGCACAAAATTGACGATAGGATTACTTTGGATGCCTTCAATGAGGCTGGGATAATTCCTAAAACTATTTTATCTCCACACAAGAATTGGGCTGATATTTCACAATTAGCTAGTTTAACTGCAATTGTCTGTGAAAGGCTTCACGCAGCGATACTTGCACATGCATATGGAGTACCTGCCATAGCTTTAAAGTATGATGAAAAACTTACTGATCATTTTAATATGATAGAAGAAGAAAATTTATTGATGGATGTTCAAGATCCTAAATTTAATATTCCATATGATTTGATTGAAGATGTATCAAAAGCCCCTCAACAGCACTCCGATAGAATCAAATTAAATAGAGACACTATATTAAAAAAGCAGTGCCAAGTATTCGAAGATTTGAGAAAGCAGCATGCTACTTAAACACCTCATTTTAATTGATTTTTCTTACCGCTATTGTTTGCCCATAATTTAATTTATTCAGCCGATTTCTAGCATTCAGAAAGTTAATTATGGAATACAAAACTAGAAATTACAGTTCTCCTCAAATACGCCAACATTTTCTTGAACTTGACGGAATTCGTGGTATTTTAGCAGTCGTCGTAATGGTCTACCATATTGGACTAAACACGCTACTTTCGAAATTGACCAACGGATTTATTGACAACGGCGAGTGGGGGTTATCTGTTGACTTCTTTTTTCTACTTAGTGGTTTTGTCCTTTTTCGTTCTTTCTATTACAGGCCAATGAATTTATCGGAATATTCTATAAAAAGAGTAGCGCGCCTTGGCCCCGTAATGACAATAGCAACGTTATCAATGTTACTGATGTTAGGCATATCGAATTGGTCAAATACAACAATTGCGGCAAATTTTCTAATGGTTCATTCAGCTATTGGCTTGCAATCCATCAATGGTCCATCTTGGTCAATTCCATTTGAATTCATAATCCCTGGGATCATTTTAATTTGCGCGTCAACCTTAATTAAAATACCTCCAAAATGCTTGGTTGTACTATTTGCAATATCTGTGACCTTAAGTGTGTATGCCACTTTTTCTTTAAGCTCTGGAAGTGATTTAAGAGGGTTGCGGGCTAGCTCAAGCCTTTTTACTGGTGCACTTTTCTTTCTAGTTTGGAGTAACTTTAACTTAGGATTCTCAATCCATTCATCCAAAATGACCGTGGCGGTGTTCTTTTTTTCTCTGGTAATAATGGCCATCTCAGGACTCAGTCCTTGGTTTACTCTAATGTTCATCCCGTTAAGTATTTTGACTATTGGGATAGGGACGAAAGCAAAAGGTCTATTCAGCCTGTGGCCTTTCCAATATTTGGGGAAAATATCATTTTCAGTTTATTTGCTCCATGAACCAGTTCTAACTGCTTTTCAAATTACCATCGGTGATGCAGCATTAGAGGGTAACATATCGTTGAAACTCTTGATGGTTACACTCACACTTTTTTTAGCAACTATAAGTTATTATGTCGTCGAATTACCATTTATAAATCTAGGACGAAAATTCTGTTCCCACTGAAAAATCTCAGTGTCGATAAATGACAAATTCGATTTTCAATAAAATCTCAGTCTGATTAGTATAACTGGAAAGCAGTATGAAAGTTTTAGCGTTGGTTACCGATGCATTTGGAGGCTATGGAGGAATTGCTCAGTATAACAGAGACTTTCTTACTGCTCTTAGCAAACAAAAAGAAATCTCCGAAATCTATATTTTACCTCGTATTTGTCCTGAAAATTACGACGAATTACCAGACAAAATAACTCAGTATCGAGCAAGATCAGGTCGAATACAGTACAGTATTTCGAGCTTATTTTTAGCACACAAAATAAAACCTGATATAGTTGTCTGCAGTCATCTTTATCATGGCCCCTTAGCTGTTCAAATTGCTTCTTTGCACAGCGCCAAACTAACAAGCCAATTACATGGTATAGAAGTTTGGAAAAAATTGCCGCCCGCACAATTACAGCCATTATTAAAATCAGACATTGTGTTTTGTGTCAGTAGGGACACTTGTAAAAGGTACACCAAACAAGCAGTTTTTCCACCTAAAAACGGTGCTGTTTTGCACAACACCGTCGGAAGTGCCTTTAAACCGGGGGATGTTTTAAAGGCTCGAAAAAAATTTGGCCTCGCAAAAGAAATAGCTTTGCTGTCGGTAGGAAGGCTGGATGCCAAGCAAGGTCACAAAGGACAAGATACTGTAATAAAGGCGTTGCCGAATATCATAGCAGCAAACAGTAGAAAAGTAATTTACTTAATAGCTGGTGCTGGTGAAGACACGGCGAGACTTGCAACAATTGCAAAAGAGCGTGGCGTTAGCGAAAATGTTAGATTTTTAGGTAAGGTGCCAACCAATGATCTACCCGACCTTTATCGTTCTGCTGACTTATTCGTACTGCCGTCTAAAGGAGAAGGCTTTGGGATCGTTTATTTAGAAGCAATGGCTTGTGGCACTCAGGCCATTGGACTTAATATTGGTGGTGCTCCCGATGCTTTGATGGATGGTGAATTAGGTTGGTGTGTGTCCGAAGAACAGTTCGAACAAACACTTATCGCTGCGTTGAATTCACCTTCTCCTCCGCCCTCAAGTTTATACGATGCGGTCCAAACCCATTTTGGAATAGATTGCTTTGAAAAAAAATTAGAGCGTATTTTGATTCCCCACATAATAAAGAATTAGAACAATAAAAATTTGCTTTTACCAATAGAACCAGAGATAGAAATTTGAAAATTTGTCAAATAGTTCCAGCGCTTCCGCCTATTGTCGATGGTTTAGGTGACTACTCTTTGGCGTTAGCTAAAGCTTTAAAGACAGCAGGTACGGAAAGTAGTTTTGTTGTTCCCGGACACTACCCTAAACGGTTAGAAAATTTTTCGGTTACGAGCACTCCCAAAGGAGATGGAGAAAAACTATATCGAACGTTAGAAGCTACACAGACCCGTAACCTTTTGGTGCATTATTCTGGGTATGGATATGCCCGTTGGGGGCTTTGTGACTGGCTTTTGGACGGAGTCATAAAGTGGAAATGTGCAAATAAAAATAGGCGAGTGATCACTCTTTTTCACGAATTATACGCTACTGGTCCAATGTGGCGAACAAGTTTCTGGACATGTGTACCGCAAAAGTTGCTCGCACAACGACTATTTCAATATAGCGATTATACAATATCCACCACAGCCTCAACGACTCAAAAACTCCAAAACTGGAATGACGCAAAAGACATTCAGTTCAATCCGGTATTTTCAAACGTAGGTGAACTCCGCGAATTACATTCATTCGACGAAAGGTCTGCAACCGCAGTAGTTTTTGGAAGACTTGAAAAGAGAAAGCGATTAGTTTCATCATTGTGTGATAAGCATGGTGAAATTATCCTCAAGCGTTTGAAGCAAGAAGGAATAGAACGAATTATTGATATTGGTCCTGCACCTGAGGTAGTTCTGCCCACTCTAAAAACCTTAGGGATCGCGGTTGAATCCATGGGTATATTGAAGAACGAAGAAATCTCAAAACAGTTGTGTAAAGCGAAAGTTGGGTTGGTCAATTATCCATCAGACGTGCTCACAAAGTCTGGCATATCAGCGGCGTATCTAGCTCACGGCTTAGCTACGGTGAACACTTATGCCGGAGACAGAACAGCTTCTGAACTAAAAGATGGGATTGAATTCATCTCAACAAAAAGATTGCTGACTGACCAGCCTGACTTTAAACAAATAGCTAAAGACGGATACAATTGGTATTGTGGCCATAATCGCTCAGAAACCGCAAACTTGATACTTAAGGCTGTTCGATGAGAATTTTTGTATTCACAACTGTGTTTGCTCCGAGTGTTGGTGGCATAGAGAAATTGGCTGAGACCTTATGTCGTGAATTCACAAAGCTGGGGCATGAAGTTATTCTGGCAACACAAACCCCTTCTTTGTCTGAAAATCAATATTCTTTTGAAGTAGTTCGTAACCCAACATTAGCAAAATTCATCAAATTACTTTGTTGGTGTGACATTCACTTACAGGCAAATGTTTCTTTAAAATATTTTTGGGCTAAAGCTTTGGCACCGGGTCGTATGATTTACAGACATGGTAACGCATACCAGATGGATGATGGGACACTAAGTTGGAATGATAGGATTAAGCGCCTTATAGCAAGAACAACACCTGGTATTGCAAATAGTGGTTACACTGCATCAAAACTAAAATGTTCTCACACAATATTTAATGCTTACGATGATTTAGTGTTCACGAACTTTAAACCATGGTCAGAAAGAGAAAAAGAATTAGTGTTCTTGGGGCGCTTGGTCTCCCAAAAGGGATGTGATGTCTTGATTAAGGCTCTGGCAGAACTTCGGAAGTCTAACTTACATCCCCAATTAACCATTATTGGCGATGGCCCTGACTTTGAAAATTTGTTAGCATTAACAAGAGAACTAAAACTCGAACAACAGGTTGATTTTACTGGGCCTATGGAGGGAAATAAACTCGCTAGCTCTTTAAATAAGCACCGTTTCATGGTGGTTCCTTCTACATATGAGGAACCGTTCGGTATTGTTGCATTGGAAGGGTTAGCTTGCGGGTGTGTTCCTATAGTTTCAAAACGCGGTGGCTTGGTCGACGCTATCAACGGTAACGGATACACATTTTCCAACGGTAACATTTATGAGCTTTCACATGTACTGAATACTGCATTAAATAACCCATGTACATCTTTATTGAAAATTAGATCAGCTACATCCCACCTCAAAGAACACACATCAACCGCAACTGCACTAAAATATCTGACTGTTTTTAAAAATATATTACAATAGAGTAATAATTCATAATGTCCGTAATTCTAAGTCACCCAACTGGGAACGCAAATGTTCGCGCTGTATTAACGGCGTTAGAAAATAGCCAAAATCTTGACAGTTTTTGGACTTCTGTGGCTATCCCGTCTCAAATATCAAATTGGAATCTCTTAGGACGAAGCCTTCGAAGAGAATTAGGTAGGCGCACTTTCAATGAAACTCCTTACTACAATATTCGCACCAACCCTACGAGAGAATTGGTAAGATTAGCTCGTCCATTGTTCAGCCATAAGGTGTTTACTCGTCATGAAACTGGCTGGGCATCTGTTCACCAAATATATCAAACAATGGACAAATCTGTTTCAAAGTACATCACACAAGCGTCTGAAGAAAAATTCGGAGCGGTGTATGCATATGAAGATGTAGCGGAACTCACTTTTAAGTCCGCAAAAAAAAAACAAGCCAAATGCATTTACGACTTACCAATAGCTTATTGGCGAAGTCTTCATGAGCTTATGAAAGAAGAAGCAGAACTTCACCCTGAATGGCTGGCAACTATGCCAGCATTGCTCGACAGCGAAGAAAAGCTTAACCGAAAAGACCAAGAAATATCTCTTGCCGATCACATCATCGTGCCTTCAACTTTTGTTAAAAACAGTATCGAGGCGAATTATGGGGACAACATGCCCATCACAGTTATTCCTTTCGGAGCACCTTCCCCCTCTTTGTTCCCTCCTTCCCAACGCCTACCCGAAGATCCTATAAAAATAATGTTCGTCGGCCATATAGGACAACGAAAAGGTATAGCATATCTTATAGCAGCATTGAAGCTACTTGAAGTTCCTTGGTCTTTAACACTAGCTGGTTCAGTGCCTAAAAATGCACCACGCATTTTGTTCGATCTATTATCAGATGAAAGGTGTAACTGGCTGGGGCACTTACCCCATGCAACCCTATTGGAAGAAATGTCTAAAGCTCATGTTTTTGTTTTTCCATCAATAGCAGAAGGGTTGGCTATGGTTATGTACGAAGCGATGTCCGCTGGTTTGCCTTTAATTGCTACACCGAACTCTGGAGCCCCTGACATTATAAAAAACGGCCAAGAAGGATTTATTGTTCCAATTCGTGATCCCTTCGCTATATGTGAAAAAATACACCATTTTTATTATAATGAGGCTGAAAGACAGACTATGAGCGCTAATGCCCTAGCTACCGCAGCTAGATCTGGATGGGATGATTACAGTTCAAAAATCGGTAACTTTATATCTGAAGTACTGGTAAAATGACTGTTGTAAAAAGTAGGAATATTTATTTACTAGAAAAGAGACGACGTGTCGTTGTAGGGGCAGTTTACTTACTTTACATACTCTTTCTCTTGGAGGGACCTTTAAGGAAATGGTTTCTTCCTAGCCTAAGTACACCGTTGATTTTCATACGTGATCCAATTGTGATGTTCGTTTATCTTTATAGTTTTCGTTATAATTTAATCGATTATACAACTATTTCTAGGCATTGGATTGTCTTTGCTTTGGTTTCTAGCCTGGCCGGTGGTTTACCTTTTTTAATTAACGGAATTTCGTTCTTTGGCCTAACCTTAGGAATAAGAAGTTATTGGTTGTATATGCCATTGGCTTTTGTAATAGCTTCAAATTTCCGGCACTCAGACGTAGTAACTTTTCTAAAATTCAATATTTTAACCGCGATACCATCTGCAATACTGATGACCGCACAATATAGCGCTGGACGTGGAGCATTTATCAATATTGGTGTTGCTGGAGATGATACAGCAGCAGTTGGTATAGGTGATACTATTATTAGACCTTTTGGTTTTTTCACCTACGCTGGTATAAATGTGATGTACATTGGTGCTAGCATTGCGATGTATTTAGCCCTTTTCCTTACCCCGAAAAAGTATTCAATGAAAACTGCTTTGTTAGGGCTTGGGTTGTTGGCAGTTTGTTCAATGTCCGTCTTAGCTGGAAGTAGAGCTTTGTATTTTATAGCAGCGGCTATTGTTGGTGTTACTATCGTTTGCTCAACGATAATAAAACCTCGACTTTCGACAATGATCGTAAATCTGTTCGTCATTGGATTTGTGTTTTTTTCTGTGTACCTTTTGGCTGTACAATTTCCTGATATGCTGGAAGCTATGAAATACCGATTTGAAACAGCAGCCAGATCTGAAGGCTCAATATGGAACCGAGTTTTTACTTTAGTTGGTGGATTTATTGAGCCATGGAAGACAGCACCATTTCTGGGTTATGGAATAGGTATTGGTGCCCCCGGGGTAGCAATTTTTTTAGGGCTTCCTTCTTTAGGCATGGGAGAAGGAGATTTAGCCAGAAATATTAATGAGTTAGGTTTAGTACTAGGTCCTTACCTTATTGTCTTACGCTTCTATACTTCAGGCTGGATTGTCTACAAATCAATGCAACATGCAAAAAATAATAGCTTAGCAGCTCTGCCTCTTACTGGCTTTGTTGCGGTTCAAATTTCGTTTGGGCAGATAACTAACTCACCGCTAAATGCATTTCTACCGTGGTTAGTGTTAGGATTGACCATGGCTCTTTTAAACTCAAAGTCGAGAACTAGCAGGAAACAATTTTAATGTAACTATTAGTCAAGTGTCCTGAAATAGAAGTACCAAGGGCACCTGGGTAAATATATTTGGATAAGATATTGAAAATTTTTCTTTCAGGCACTAGCTTTCGAGCAAGCTATGGTGGACCTGCTGTTTCAGTCTCTGAACTAGCTCGACAATTATCAATACATGGCTTAGAAGTAGGTCTTTGGGCCCCAGATGGCACTGCAACGATCAAGTATTTATCTCATATGCATGATTCTGGAGTATTGCTCTTAGATGGCTCTCTCAAAAATGCAATTCATCAATTTGGTCGCCCAGATATCTTTCATGATAGCGGGGTTTGGCTTCCTCATAATCATTCAATATCCAACATAGCGCGAGATTTAAATATCCCCCGTATTGTAAGTACCCGAGGAATGTTAGAACCGTGGGCATTAAATCATAAACGTTTCAAGAAAAAGTTTAGCTGGCTCATTTATCAAAAAAGAGACCTCCTTTCTGCAGACGTACTCCATGCCACGGCCCAATCAGAAAAAATATCGTTAAAAAACCTTGGGCTGAACAATAATATAATTAATATCCCTAATGGTATTACTCTTCCTCTAAATGATTTGTATGATGAGAAGCCTTCAGTCTCTCGAAAAAAGGCTCTCTTCCTTAGCAGAATACATCCTAAAAAAGGACTTCCATTGCTTATTGCAGCCTGGAGTAAATTGCGCCCGGACGGGTGGGATTTAGACATAGTTGGCCCTGATGAGGGAGGGCATAAAGCAGAAATAGAAAATCTAATTCGTAAAAATAATCTTTCAGCTTGTGTAACTATACACGCGCCTTTAAACGGAGAGGCAAAAGCTTCTTGTTTTCAAAATGCAGATATTTTTATACTTCCAACATATTCTGAGAATTTCGGAATTGTTGTTGCAGAATCTTTGGCTTTTGCCGTGCCAGTTCTCACCACTCATGGAGCTCCTTGGAAAGAGCTTATTACACATCGGTGTGGTTGGTGGGTTGAACCTTCAGAGAATGGTATATTACAAGGCTTATCCGAAGCCACATCATGTTCACCTAAGACACTTCTAGAAATGGGTTCCCGTGGTCGCACATTGATGTCTAAGAATTATAGTTGGCCTAAAATTTCCAACGATTTCATTTCTGTTTATGCAAGTCTACTGTAATCAATGATTTTATTAATAGAATAACCCACTGGTATTATTTCACGATAACTAGATGAATTATACTGACCCCCGTTAGACTTTTCAGGATGATAGCATCTCACAGAAAATACTTTGAGTTCGTATTATTAAAGTTAAATCATATTTCAATGCTTCAAGGCTCTTCAAGAAGTGATATAACGACAGTGTCCAGTTGAAAAAACATTATTGAAAGTTTCGTTTACACTTACACAATATTCTACATTCGAGCGTCCTAAATTTGGATACACAAAGCCTAAACCGTTGACCCCCGATCAATGACCAATGAACAACATCACGGCATCAAATAATTTTTAAAAACTAGATTATTAAATGGCGTTATTTGGTATTCGTAGAATTCAATAAATGATCCTCGATTACCTGTCCTCATAACTTGGATTAAGCATCTAAAAAAATGGTTCATCAACAAACAAACCTTGCCTCATATAATATAGGCGCGTTTCATAGAGGTCGGTCTAACATTGTCTTTGGCTTATGGATAATTATCGACAGTCTTTTGGTATCTTCTTGGATCCCTGGTAGCAGAATGCGTAGAATGATATTGCGATTGTTTGGAGCAAAGATTGGTAAAGGTGTCGTTTTCAAACCCAGCGTTCGAGTTAAATTCCCTTGGCGCTTAAGTGTTGGTGACTATAGTTGGATTGGAGAAAATGTATGGATTGACAATCTGGCTGAGGTAAACATAGGCTCACACGCATGTTTGTCACAAGGCGCTTATCTTTGCACAGGGAGTCACAATTGGAGCGCCGCGACGTTTGATCTTATTACCCAACCAATCACAATTTGTGATGGAGCATGGATTGCTGCGAAATCAACAGTTGGACCAGGTGTAACAATAGGAGAAGGAGCAGTTCTAGGACTTGGGAGTACAACCTCTCAAAACCTTGAGGCTTGGAATGTTTATGTTGGGGCTCCAGCACAGTTTGTTAAAAATCGTACAATTAATTCAACACTGTAAACTTCCTAATACATTTTTATCCACGGACCTGCTTGACGGCAGGGCCATTAAGTGCTCGTGATCCCGTCCAAATGGTGTGTCAAATTCAAAAGCCTGGGCAATTTCAAACGCAAGAAAATAAGATGCAAAGAATACTATTCATCAATCGTTATTTTTTTCCCGACCTTAGTGCGACCTCTCAGATATTAAGCGATGTAGCATTTTATCTGCAGACTGAAGGCCTTAATGTTAGTGTGATTACCGGACGAGCGCTTTATGAAGGTGAAGCTCAACTTCTCCCAAGCGAAAACGTAAATGATGTCAAAGTACAGCGAATAGCTACAACTCAGTTTGGTCGAGGTAAACTCATTGGCCGCGCATTGGATTACGTTTCATTTTATGTATCATCCTTTTGTGCAGTTTTAAAGCATGTTACAAAAGGCGATGTTGTTATCATTAAAACTGATCCCCCTCTCCTATCAGTTCCGTTAGGTATTGCGATTAAGTTTAAGGGAGCTCAGCAGATCAATTGGCTCCAGGATCTCTACCCTGAAACAGCGAGTGCGCTGGGTGTAAGTTTCGCTAAGGGCCCTATAGGGAAAATTATAACGATACTACGAAACAGGTCTCTCAAAAGAGCTAAATCAAATGTGGTTATCGGCCACCTAATGGGAGATCTTCTCGAAAAAAACGGGGTTTCTAAAGACAAGATCAAATTCATTCCCAACTTTTCGGATGATACGGTTGTTGTCGAACAACCTTTTAAAGGGCGGGACCTTCGTAAAGAATGGGGATTAACTGAATCAGACTTTGTGGTTTGCTATTCTGGAAATTTAGGACGTGCTCACGATTTAGAAACGATGCTCGGAGCAGCGGAATTTCTTAAAAACGAAACCAATATTAAATTCTTGTTTATTGGTGGCGGCCACCTTAGAAAACTACTTCAAGAAAAATTAGATCAATTGGGTTTGAATAACATCTTATTGCAGCCTTATCAGCCAAGAGAAGAGCTCCCTCAGTCGCTTGGTGTTGCTGATATTCATTGGCTCAGCCTGAAGCCTGAATTAGAAGCCTTGATCGTACCGAGCAAAACCTATGGCGTAGCTGCAGCAGGAAGAGGATTACTAGTTGTGGGAGATACTAACGGAGAAATAGCAAGAGCCGTAAATGATGGTAGATTTGGTTATGCTTACTCTATTGGTGATAGCCAAGGGTTAGCTGATAGAATACAGCACCTCTCATCAAACATGACGAAAGTGCGAGAATTGGGGCGTAATGCAAGAGTTTGGCTTGAGGAAAATGCAAAAAAGCAAGACGTTTTAGAACAATGGAAAGTGTTGCTATCTGATTAGCATCCAATCAAGGCGCGGTTGACAATTGAAATTCAAGTTCTCAGGAGATCAAAGACGCGGTGTTTCGAGAAACAAAGTTGCCGAAGCATTGTTTAATGATGATTAATTTTGGCAGATTGGGTTGTTGGCTTCACATAAGTCACGATGGAAAATCTCCCGATGACTTTGCCCGAAACAACGAACTATACCATGCTGTCAGTGCAAAAATCTTCGTTGAAATTTAGCGTTAGCCTTGGAACATCTCAAAGCGGCAGGCCACTATGTACTACTTTTTGTGAAGCCAAACTATTTGGGTTTAAATTAAATACTCAATTCAGCAGTCGATTGTTCTTTAAACTGAAATTCTCATCCAACTTGGGCAGTATAGAGATGTGTAAGGATATTTTTGTTGCCAAATGTTTTAAGATACCCTGCTCTAAAACTACGACATATTGGAATTTTCGTTTAGTATTATACGGCCCTCTGGAATAACGGTATTAATCTGACGATTCATAAACTCAACCAAAATTATAGAACGCCCTTTTCCAGTATTACGAATGAGTTCACCAATGAAGTCGTGCATTGGCCCACCTACTACACGAACCTTATCTCCAGGTTTTAAATTGTCTTCAAAACTAAATTGGCCGGTTTTATCCGTTTGTTCAATCATAGTTTCAGTCGCACCAATTGGCATAGGAGATGGTTTATCCGTAAACTGAATTAAATAAAGAACACCAATTGTTGAATTGATAGCGCGCCATCTTTGTGCACCTAAATCAATTTTTACAAAAATATACCCAGGGAAAAGCGGTTGACGTAAGTTGGCCGCTTTATTTTTTTTCGATGTAAGAGTCTTGGGCGCAAAAGGTAAGAATGTTTCAAAATTTTGTCGCTTTAAATGCTGCTCAGCAAGCACCTCTTTGCGTGGTTGTGTCTTTGCAACATACCAACGACTTTCGCCTAGTGCTTTATCGACGAGACGTAATTGTGCTGTACTTCTATTCACTTGATTTCCCCAACCAACTCTACTCACCCCAAGAAGTTCCTAGAATTTACATATCAATATTCTGACTACTGCAATATGTAAACCAGATTGATTCAAAGGTATTATGACATATTGATCCAATTCTCATATTCCACTCGCTTGACGAACCATATCGAATGAATGATGAATTGCGAAACATTCTACTAAGACTTTGCTATTTGAAGACTGACGTGGTCTGGAAAAAGTGGTCCGAAACTGGTGTTAGTTTTGCAGCGGTTTTCTTGAAGAAGGAAACCCGACATGAAACGCAAGAAATATTCAACAGAACAGATCGTTGTACCCTTAAAACAAGTGGAATTGGGCTTGCCGTTGGCCGACTTAATCCGGCAATTAGGGGTCACGGAACAGATTGTAGATTATGTGGTTCAGACACACAGCTATAGTTAGCGCAGAGCTTGTCGTCTGCCACAGCAGCATAGATCCACACAGCGCAAAGCCCTCTACACGCGATCTTCGGACAGAATTACGCCAGCGTATACGAGAGATCACACCCACACGTATTCTATATGGATATCGACGCGTTCATATCACTCTCAAGCGAGAAGGTTGGCAGGTTGGTAAGAATGTTGTCTACCGTGTTTACCGTGAAGAAGGCCTATGTTTACGCAGTAAACGGCCCCGTCGACGGAAGATGGTAGCCCATCGTGAAGCACGTTGCCAACCTAAAAGGCCCAATGAGGCGTGAAGCATGGATTTCGTACACGATAATCTGGCAAATGGCTCTAAACTACGTTTTTTGACGGTTATCGATGTGTTCACCCGCGAATGCCTAGCAATAGAAATTGGGACTAGGCTTCGTGGTGAACACGTTGCTTCTGTTCTTAATCGCCTCGTTTATTTGCCTGGGAAACCCAAAGCAGTATTTTGCGACAATGGCGCTGAGTTTACAGGTCAGATCATCGACCTTTGGGCTTATACTCATAAGGTCAAAATGGATTTTTCCCAGCCGGGGACACCAACAGACAATGCACACATTGAGTCCTTCAATGGTACGCTCGGGATGAGTTTTTGAATGTAAACTGGTTCCAGTCGATCGAGGAAGCCAAAGTACTTAGCCAGGCTTGGAGACGAGACTATAATGATAGTTGGCCTCACATGGCTTACAATGGAAAATCGCCAACAGAATTTGCTGAAACATCAGGTCTCTGCCATACTGGACCAGTCCAAATCGCCGCTGGATTTTAACACCGGCCCTGGACCACCATTCCCAAGCGCGTCAGTTGAAGCCAGATCCAACTCAACACCTGGACCACTTTTCGGGGAGCAGACCAGACTAATCATCGGATTTTTTTTAATCAATATTTTTATCCCTACCATAATGCTACCTCACAGATAACATGTAATGTTGCTTTCACCTTACGGATAATTATTTATATTTAAATACGATAACAGGCCATCAGCGATATTTAGGCAACTAAAGTTTCGTACGATTTACGCGTGTTTGCCATGCAGATATTCACTAGACAGAGACGACACAATTTGGGCGCGATGATTTAGCTGAAAGGCTTTATTATTACTTGAGAAACCCATGGCCTCACAGCTGTGAGGCTCGTCTTAATTGTGATAAGTGATACAGATGGAGAAATCGATAAAACCGTTAACGAAGGTAGTTTAGTTATTATAGATGGAGAAAGTTTAGCCAAAAAGATATAGGAGCCTTCCTCACGTAAAAAATCAAGCTTTCTTTGAACAATCACGAAAACTGAAAGCCTTCGCCCCTAAACAGGATTGTGAACATCATTACTTGATAACTAAAAAGCCCCTAAACCACAAAAGGTTCAGAGGCTTTTAAATTCTTATGCGTAATCGCTCGGTTCGTTACGGAGAAACAGGAGTAGGTGTATCACCACCGCCGCCGCCGCCAGCTGCAGCTGCAGCACCACCGGCAAGCAATACACCACCGATAATCGGTGCAGCACCAATACCACCGCCGCTTACAGCACCTGCATCAGCTGTTTGAACAACTGGAGTTCCGTCTGAAGCTAAAGAAACAACTTCCTTAGTACAAAATGCTGAGTCAACGACGATAGACTGTGCAGAATCTAAAGAACGGTCACAGTTTTCAACCTGAATGGAAACCGTACCATCAGCACGTGTTAACACACGGTCACCCTGCATGATTGCATCACCCGCACTCAGCGTAAAAGTTTCAGCGCCGCGCACAACAACAACATCACCTGAAAGTGCAGAAACTTGACCAACTTGCTGCGCATAAGCAGCACCGGCCAGAATAGTCGTAGCGGAAATTGCTACAATACTTGAACGAATAACCTTAAGCATGAGAAATATCCCCCACTAGAATAAATTAACAACTACTCGTTAACATAACCCCTGTGAATTGTACATGAAAAACACATCCTAAATACACATAAATTCCGCCCAATGCCCCAAAATTGAACAGTACCTAAATGGCTAATTCGCCTTTTTCACCAGAAACTGACAGAATTTCACGCATTTCGCCTTCTATAACCAAGGCTGAAAGAAGCCCCGAACGATGCGCCCCTGTATCCAAATTTATACGATTCTCTTTTATCTCAACGTCTTTGACAACGGTATGGCCGTGCACAACCACCCCTCCAAAGTCAGCATCGCTTTCAATAAAAGCTTTTCTTATCCATTTTAAGTCTGATGTTTTTTGGTCTTCTAAAGTGACACCTGGGCGCATGCCCGCATGCACAAAAATATAATCTCCAAACCGAGCCGAATTAAAGAATGCTCTCATATATTCCACATGACTTTGTGGAATAGCTTGTTGGATAACTTTGTGAATATATTCTTCAGGCTGACCAGCAATAAAATGCGGAGGAACACCATAACTTTGTAGACATTGCATACCCCCTCTTTCAATCCACATACGTAGAATATCCATATTGCCATCAAGCCCTTGCAAAAGTGCATCTTCATGATTTCCGGAGAGGTTGATCAATTTCGCAAATTTGGGAGGTGATTTCATCAAAAAATCTAAGACACCTTTAGAATCGGGACCTCGATCAATCAAATCACCCAGCATAACAATGATCGTTTCCGCTTCTGCTTTGGATGCATTATCTTGCTCTATTTTAGCAAACAAGCCTTTGATGAGATCCAGTCGTCCATGCACATCACCAACGACATAACATCGCTTCCCATCTGGACCGAAAGGATATCTAGACGATTTTTCTGCTGTTTTATTGTGAAGCTTCTTGGATTTAGACCAAAACATATGCACCCAACTTTGAACGGAGTATTTTTATTCAGTTCAGTTGAAAATTTACTTTAATTACGGCGCGCATGATAGCCCTAAAAAGCTACTCCCAACCGAAAATTCGGGCAGGAGTAGAAGGTAGAACGAAGTTTTTTGTTCTTTAAATTTTATAGGAAAGACAAGCGCCCTACCCCAAAAGGCGAGGGCACCCGTATTCCGATCATTTGTTTGAAAATTTAGATCGCGTAATTAAACGCCACAAAGGACATATAGCGATTAGGAAGTAATTCAGCTGATTTCCATGCTTCAATGCTATCAGCTTTGGCCACCTCAGGCTCCATCGCTTCTTCTAAATCAGAGTCGCTTGTTACAGGGCGAAGTAATTCTTCAACATTGGTTTCTGCAATTTCTGTTTCAGGCGCATCTGAGGCAATATCCAAGACATCTAACCCTGGCTCCGACTCAGTTTCTGGAACGATCTCCATCGCTTCAGACATAACAGGTGCCGGAGATTGAAGATCTACGTCAACAGATTCCAATGGTTGCTTCAAAACTTCAGCAGCCTCTTCCATCTCTACAGGCGTCATTAGCGCCGCTTTAGCTTCCATTTCTTCAGCTTTTATCTTCTCAATCTGAGCTGCATCTGGACGAGCCGTGCCAAATTTAATCTTATCAGGCACCCAATTCCCACCTTTGTGAGAAGGCGACCAACCATTTGCATGAGCTAGCTCATGACACAAGACAGCTGCATACCATCCTCCTGTCACCGTCATACATGGATTTGGCATAGTGACTAAATCAGGACTTGCACAAGCTTGAGAATTTATCCCCGGCATCATTAGAAATTTCGCACCACGTTCGGCACAACGAAAGCCTACTTTAGTCGGGTGCACAAATTCAACAGGCACTGTTGTGTCGAATCTATATGAAAGAGGTGGGTTTTTAACAGGCTCTATAGGCTGAAAGCTCATGCAACCTGTAAGAAAGGCGGCAGATGCAGCTAATGCTGCAAAGCGCGCAAACGCTCTGATCTTGGTCATTGGGTGGTCTCCGTTCGTTTTTATATTTTGTTTGATTGAACTAGACCATATTGACGTTTATATTTTGCAGATGGATAAACTAAATTATCATCTACAGTATTAACTATACATTCACCTCAACAAAAGCTGAACATATACTTTAACTGCTTTGTTTTAACTTAAAATAAATCCAATTTAACGAAAACGAATGCACTTATATCTCCGATGTATAAATTTGCTCCAATAGCCTTTATGCTCGAGTAACCTTTACAGGCATTAACTTAACGCGTGTCATAGACAATCTGCCGAAAAAAAAGGTAAGAAAATTCCAGATTTAATCGAACGCAGCTGGTATTTGGGTAGAGTTTTTTAAATTCGGTGGGAACATGTCAGAGATTTATCTCATTTATTCTAAAGATGATATCGACAAAGTAAGAGATATTGTCACTCCGCTAACGGCAGCGGGCCATAGTATCTGGCCACCCGCAGACTCCCTATTTATAGAAGCAGACATCGAAGTTTTCGAACGTAAACTTCAAGAAGCAAACTGCGTTATTGCCTGTTGGACGACTAAATCACTTTCGTCCTCTTTTCTAAAAACTTCAGCTAAAGAAGCCGAAATTGCCGGAAAGCTAATCGAAATTGACCTAGATGATATTCCCAACAGGTCTATCACTGGTATTCCTGAAATGGCCTATATGGCGTCTCAAATCTCATCGCCGAATGGTTGGGATGTGCTGATAGACCAAATCCAATCTATTTCTCCTGTTGAAGATATCACGGACGTTGAAATCATCAGCCAGAATACAGAGCTGGCAATTGATAAAAAATCTCATGAAGAAATCACGCCCCTTCAGTTGATCGAAAATCCTCCAGAAGATGATTACATACTTCCTCCCACCAGAACTCAGAAAATAAAGAATGCCATTAAAATTGGATTGCTCGTTTCAGCTGTTTTCGTGACGGGAACCGCTTTGTATGCGTTTAATCTCAAACCAAAGCTTCCTGTTGAGGCCAATTCAAATCAATCGACTTCTTTATCAAAAGAAGCAAGAGACGCTATTACAGCTCAATTGGCTCAAGCCAGAATAGATAATGACCCGATCGCACTACGCGCTATTATGTCCGCAGCGCCCGATACTGGTTATAGTGAAAAAGCGGGTCGCTACCTTAAAGAACTAGAAGAAAGAATTTGGGAAAATGTTCTAACTTCCAATTCTTCTACTGAAATCCTCGAACATATTGAATCCTACCGCATAGATTTTCCAGATGGAAACCATACCCAAGATGCGAAAGGGCTAGAAAAGCAACACCGCATTTTCATTGCTGAAGCCGAAGATTTTCTAAAGCATTTAGGTTTCAATCCCGGCGCGTCAGACGGCATAATAACCCAAGAGACATCTAATGCTGTGACTTCATTCCAAACTCGATTTAATCTCGAAGTGAATGGCACACTCCGCATGGAGACATATGAAGCACTCACCAAAATTGCTGGGTATAAAATAGCCAAGGACACCAAACTCGGCTCTTTATATCTTACGCCTCAAATTACTAAACTTCCGAAAACTGAGGACCTAGACGAAATTGAAGGGGCGTCAGTTAAAATTACTCCCATATCTAAGATAGAGACCGATAAGGCTGAAACACTTAATATCGCCTCGTCAATCTCTCATGAAAACGATCTCAGTGCGAAAAAATTGAGTAAAAATGAGGAAACGAACTCAACCACCACTCAAGCACACACTCCTTCGACAATTTCCACAGCAAAAAACCCCAATACTTCGACAATCACTCCTAAACCAACACCCAATCCTTCCACAGAAATACAGCAGCCAAAGCAATCAACCCCCTCACCGACATCTCCCTCTCTCGCAAAAACGCCTCAACAATTCATACAAGATTGCCCTGAATGCCCACAACTTGTCGTTATACCCAAAGGCAGATTTGTAATGGGTGACATGTCAGGTAATGCCCAAGAAGACAGAATTCCTGTACGAAAAGTCGTCTTTAACCAAGCGTTTGCCTTAGCCTCCTTTGAAGCAACCTTCGCAGAATGGGATGCTTGTGTGGCTGATGGAAAATGCCGCCCTATCGGAAATGATATGGGATGGGGACGCGGAAATCGTCCTGTTATCGGCACGTCATGGCATGACGCTAAACAATATACTCAATGGCTTAGCGAAAAAACTGGCCAAAAATATAGACTACCATCTGAAGCAGAATGGGAATACGCCGCACGTGCTGGTAGTTCTACAACATATACATTTGGCGAAGACCTAAGTGAATTGTGCCAATATGGCAATGGAGCTGACCTTTCCACTCAATATCCGTGGAGAAATACAGCTTGTTCAGACAATTTTGGAAAGAAAACAGCACCAGTTGGCACATTTCGAGAGAATAAATTCGGTTTATACGACATACACGGAAATGTATGGGAGTGGGTCGAAGACTGTTGGCACCCAGATTACAATAATGCACCTTCTGACGGCTCAGCTTGGACAAAACAGTGCAATAACAACACAAAAGTCCTTCGTGGCGGGTCTTTCAGTGTCCAACCGGACTATTTGGGTTCTTCAAATCGATACGCTTTTCCCGCAGATCAGTACATGCCCTTCTTCGGATTTAGAGTTGCCAGGGCGTTATCTGAGTAAAAACCACACACACGGCATAAAGATTGCTTTTACGCTGATGTAAAAAGTTGATACTTCTTTAATATTCAGTTAGAGATTTTGTCAGGTTTCGTGTCATGGGGACGCGACGTTTTAAAACGTACACGTTACTTTGGGTTGAGTTTTTATGCGTATTTCAGTTTTGCCCGTTCACTTACTTATCGGCACACTATTTTTAATTCTTGCATCTTGCGCGTCATCTGACGGCAACATCTCCTATGATGGACAAGAATTGGCCGCGCCTGATACCACTGAGCTTGTTCAAGTCGGAGATCTGCGAATTAACAATCTTGATGAACTGGAAATCACTGTTTTTGGCGTTAAAGACTTAAGCGGTATTTACCAAGTAGACAGTTCAGGAAATGTTGACCTACCGCTCATCGGCCCCATTCAAGCAAAGGGCTTCACATCATTTGAAATCGCAGAAATAATAGAAGCGCGATACGAACAAAATCACCTTCAAAGTGCTGATGTAACTGTTAAACTTAAGCAAATTAATGTGAACCAAGTTACTGTCGAAGGCTCCGTCAACAAACCAGGGCTTTACCCCATTCAAGGAAAAACAACCCTTGTGCAAGCGGTGGCTCTCTCCGGTGGTCTATCCGACGACGCCAATCCTAAACGCGTTGTGATCTTCAGACAGATAAATAATCAACGCCATGCTGCTGGTTTCAGCTTAAAAGATATTCGAAACGGAAATGCCAAAGATCCTGAAATCTATGGAAATGATATAATTGTTGTAGACGGAGGAAACATGCGTTCAACATATCTAGACGCAATAAGATCAATTCCGCTTCTTGCACTATTTGTAGCGTTGTAGATTTAGTATCGTATTTGGAACTGGGTTGGACACATGAATAAAATCACAAATCACGATAACGCTGAATGGAATAATAGTCAGGCGCTTGTTGAATCGACTTCGCAACAATCCATTTCTACCGAAACAAGAGATTATGGGCGCAGAAATCACGACGACTATATAGACGAAGAAGGCTTTGATTTCTGGAAAGTTATTAAAACTCTATCCCGCTGGAAATGGCTCATTTTAGCTATTGTTATCATTGGAGTTGGTGCTTCAACTCTGCTGACTTTGCGTGAAATACCGCTCTATAAAGCTTCAACGACTATAGAAATTCAGAAGCAAGAACAACAAATCTTAGCCAGTCAAAGTGTTGACCCTGCTCTTGTGGCAGATGCAGAATTTATGGCGACTCAATATGAATTGCTTAAGAGTCGCTCTTTAGCTGAACGTGTGGCCGAACTGCTGGATCTGCCTTCAGATGAAAGATATGCGGATCAATCTCTCAACCGAGAGAGACGTTTATCACAAGCGACAAATACAATTTTAAATAATTTAAGCATTTCTCCAGTTGGTCGTAGTCGCATTATCTCAATAGACTTTACTAGCCCCTACTCTAGCGAAACATCGCGTATTGCTGATGCAATCGCTGACAATTTCATAGCCTCAAATCTTGAACGCAAATACAACTCAACTGCTTATGCGAGAAACTTCCTTGAGGAACGCCTAAGAACAACAAAAATAGCACTTGAAGCTTCTGAACGCGTTCTTGTCGAGTACGCAGAAAATGAAGGAATTTTGGACCTAAGCAGTGCTGGTGGGTCAGATTCTGGTGCTTCTCTCGATGCATCAGCCCTAATGGCGCTAAATGCTTCTCTTACACAAGCACAAGAAGCACGAATTGCAGCGGAGCACGCTTATTTTGAAGCACAAAAAGATGGTGCGACCCGAGAAATGCTTCAAAGTGATAATGTTACAACTCTAAACATAAAACGCGCTGAGCTTGAAGCGGAATACCAGCAAAAACTAAGTAAATTTAAACCGCAATATCCCGATATGATCCTAATTAACGATCGTCTTCTAGCTATTGAACAGCAAATTGAACGAGAAAAACGTAGCATAATTCAAGCGTTGCATTCTGACTTCAAAGCTGCCCAAGCGAAGGAAAATTCATTAAAACTTAGTGTTGCAGAATTAAAATCAAACGTACAAGATCTTAGAGGTCGTACGATTGATTATACGATTTTAAAACGTGAAGTAGACACAAACAGATCGCAATATGAAGCACTTTTACAACGCTTAAAAGAAGTCAGCGTATCTAGCGGGATTGGTACCAATCAAGTGTCTATTGTCGACACTGCTAAAACGCCTGTTTCACCATTTAGTCCAAACATCCAACGTGCGATATTGCAAGGCTTGATACTCAGTCTGGCTATGGGCATTGGTCTAGCGTTTTTACTCGACTATATCGATGATACAATAAAAACCCCTGATGATGTAAGACAGAAATTAGGTATCAACACAATTGGTGTTATACCCAAAATGCGCGGTGATCTTGTCATGGCAGACGCCTTAAAGGACTCTCGATCTGAAATATCTGAAGCAGTTTTTTCTGCCAAAACAGCTCTTCAGTTTACAACATCACACGGACTGCCAAAGTCCATACTGATCACAGGTTCAAAACCTGCTGAAGGAAAAACAAGTACTTCATTGGGGCTTGCTACAAGCTTTGCTAATTCAGGTTTAACAGTTCTCATTATCGATGCTGACATGAGAAAACCTTCTTTTATCGTCGACTCAAACTCATCTACTGGTTTATCTGGCCTCTTAACAGACCCTCAAGGACGGGTAGAAAGCAGTGTCGTACCAAGTGAAGACAATGATAATTTGTTCTTACTACCTGCTGGTATTAGTCCGCCGAATCCCGCGGAATTACTTGCAGGAGGTCGCTTAAATCAGATATTGGAAGAAGCCTATTCAGCCTTCGATGTTGTAATTGTAGACTCATCTCCGGTCATGCACTTTGCAGACTCACTCATACTGTCTTCAGCGTGTGAGGCTACACTCCTTGTCGTGCAATCAGGCAGCGTTCGAAGTCCTTTGGCTGTTTCTACCTTAGATCGCCTTATTGCAAGTCAGGCCAATGTAGTGGGTGTTATTTTGACTAAGTTTAATCAGAAACGCCACGGGTATGGTTATGGATACGGCTATGGGTACGGATATGGTTATGGTGGTAACGGCAAAAACCCTTATGCAAACGCCATTACTGTCGCAACTGATGATGACAGATCAGATGCAACGAAACGTAGACAAGTGAAAACCTTCTCTACTAAAATTGACAACTGATATAGATTCAGTTCTTCGAAAAGAAAACTCAAATGGGCACCTTCCTTAATATTGTTGTACGTGGAATTTGCCTTTTTTTGTTAACGTTGGTCTTTTTTACATTGATTGCTAAGCTCTTTGTTCTTCCGACAAAAAAAGGCGGATATTACCCTTGCATTATAAATAATGTTGATTGTGAAAAAATAACCGCTATTAAAATCGCACCACTCTCCCCCAAACATTTCACTAAAACTGCTTCAATTGAAACCCAACCAGATAAGATAAAGCTATTTCTCGAACACGCGTATACCCTCTCGCCCCGTGACTTAATTATAAGGCACAGACTAGCGCAAAACGCTATTCGACTTGCCGATTACAAAACCGCTGTATCTCTAATTAGCGATATTCTACGTTTTAGAATCTCGGATAGAACCGTTTACTTTGATACTTTGCTTGATTTAGCGATAAATCCTGAGTCATTTGAAGTATTTAAAGACGAAACAAATTCAGAACCTACACCCAAATGGATTAGACCCTTTTTGGCTCACATTGCTAAAAAAGAAACACCGGCTAGAATTTATCAAATAGCTGGCCATCTACCTGAGGGCCGCAAATTTTATGTTGAAGACCTCATCCGCAACAATGATATTGAGCGCGCATTTCTAGCTTGGCAACAATTTTCTTCTCCAGAGAAATTAGCCAACTTTAGTTGGCCGACTGATCCAAATTTTGTAAATACAAGTGCAGACAATCCTTTTGGCTGGAAACTCCATTCTAAAACGACTGAGCAACAAGAAAATGGCCTTTATTCCTTTTTTTCTGGAAAAGGGAGAACACGCTCTGCACAGCAAATATTACTGCTTAATCCAGGAAATTATACTTTTACAAGTCGCATGAGTGGTCATTCTAAAGAAAATGGTGGACATTTTATTTGGAAAATTATTTGTCCTACGAGCAAGTTTGAAGCAGGAAGAACCAAGATTAGAGACTTGCAGTCTACCCCAAGAGACTACTCATTTTCTCTAACGATACCTGAAACGGAATGTTCTTATCAACACCTTGAGCTATGGGGTGAAGCCGGAGAATATCCAATTATTGCCAGAACATTGGTAGAAAACGTTTCTCTCACAGCCTCCTCTGACATTTCCAAAGAAGGGGAGTAAGTTATGATGTTTTCTATTCGAATACTTTCTTCAAAGAACATATCCCAATTCCTATTGTTTATGATCCTTGGCTCTTCAATCATTTTGGGTGGTGCAAGCAGATACAATGAAGCCGTGTGTCTCTTTTTATCTTTTATTTCTATCCTGACTCTATTTTTCGTATTGTTAGACAATCGGCTTCCCCAAAGCTCCTTACAATCCAAATTACTCATATTCGTGTCATGCTTTGTTGCATTTCTTTTAAGCCTACAAACCATTCCGTTACCCTACGAAGTTTGGAGTACGCTTCCAGGCAGAGGCATTATTCTAAAGGGCGTTGACCTACTTGGACTTAACAATATTTCTTTGCCTTTCTCTCTTACTCCACGAGAAACGGTATCGAGCCTATTGTTTACCCTACCCGCAATTGCTGTTTTTTCTCTTATATCCAAAATGAAAGTAAGCTCTTCCTCGCCGGTTTTTGTATGGACCATCTCAGCCATTGCAGTTTTCTCGGTCTTAATTGGTATTATTCAAATCTTTTCTGGCAAAGAAAGTTTTCTATACTTTCATGAGATTACAAATAAGGGTTTTGCGGTCGGATTTTTTGCGAACGTGAATCATCAAGCAAGCTTTTTAGTTATGAGCCTACCAATTTTCACAGTGCTTGCCATCAAACAACATGAGAGAATGATCGCGCATCGCTCTAATATCGGACAAAATGTAATTGTTTTACTGGTAGGGCTAATCATTCTAATCGGCATTATTACAGCTGGCTCAGTCGCTGGTTATGTCCTTGCTATTCTCAGCCTAGGTTCAAGTTTAATGATATTTCTAGGCCAAAAACGTAAAATAAATCCGATCTATTTTGTTAGTGCAGTTTGCCTTATTGGCTTTTCACTTAATTCAATACTCACAAGCCCACAACTAAGTGGCCTTGGACAAACAGGCTTTGGAAAGGGTATAGGCTCTCGTCCCTACCTATTTGAAAAAACTATCCAAGGGATAAAAGATACATTTCCAGTAGGCACTGGTCTTGGTTCATTCGAACAAATTTTCCCCATCTATGAAAACCCACGTGAAGTAACCTCAACTTACATGAACCATGCTCACAATGAATATCTTGAGTGGACTCTGGAAACAGGTATCCTATTCCCGATATTCATCGCTATATTCTTAGGATTTTTTGGAACGCAACTTATAAACATTTGGCGTGCCCCAGCTTCTCACAACGGAATACGGCGTGCAGCAAGTTTGGTTGTCTTCATACCTATAATTCACAGTTTAGCTGACTATCCTACACGAACGCCTGCAATCGCAGTATTCACAGCTGCGTGTTTAGGGATAATGTTTTCAGAATCTAAGAAAAGTGAAAGAAACTCAAGCAAAGCCAAGAACGCTAGCAGTCACATTGAATTATAACCTTGCATCGGTATGATTTTCAACAAACCAATGATAAGCATCTTTTAGCCCATCTTCTAGAGAAATAGAGTATGACCAGCCGAGGTCTTTCAACCTAGAAACATCCATTAATTTACGTGGTGTTCCATCAGGTTTAGTCGCATCGAACTCAAGCTTTCCTTGAAACCCAGTCACTTTAACAATGGTTTCTGCCAGTTCACGGATCGTGCAATCTACACCTGTACCCACATTGATATGAGATAGCATTGGCTGCGTGTTCGCGTCATAAGTAAAACGATCCAGATTCATCACATGAATACTTGCAGCAGCCATATCATCTACGTGTAAAAACTCTCGCATAGGCTTACCGCTTCCCCATATCGTAACTGTGTCTACACCTTGCTCCACTGCTTCATGAAAGCGGCGCAAAAGTGCAGGAATAACATGTGAGTTTTCTGGGTGAAAATTATCATACGGCCCATAAAGATTCGTTGGCATAACGCTACGATAATCTCGTTGGTATTGACGATTATAACTTTCGCACAATTTAATACCTGCAATCTTAGCGATCGCATAAGGCTCATTTGTTGGCTCTAGAGTTCCAGTTAGCAATGCATCTTCTCGCATTGGCTGCTCAGCTAGCTTTGGATAAATACATGATGACCCCAAAAACAGGAGTTTTTGAACATTATTCTTATGCGCAGCATGAATAATGTTGGCCTCGATCATCAAATTCTCATAGATAAAATCGGCTGGATATTCATTATTCGCGTGAATACCCCCGACTTTTGCCGCGGCTAAATAAACTTCATTGATACCTTCGGACTCAAAGAACGCATTAACATCAACTTGGCTCAACAGGTTCAATTCTGAGCGGGTCCGGGTAACAATATTATTATACCCTTTAGCTTCTAATTGGCGCACAATCGCTGAACCAACCATTCCGCGATGACCAGCAACAAAAACTTTAGCATCTGTGTTAAACATTAGATTTAGTTCTCAACGGCCACTGAAACATCAAAGCCATGTTCCTTTAGGATGGAATGACGACGTGCTGCCTCGTGATCTGCTTTGACCATCTCTGCACACATTTCTTCAACCGTAATTTCTGGAACCCAGCCTAGCTTTTCTTTTGCTTTTGACGGATCTCCAAGAAGTGTTTCCACTTCAGCAGGACGGAAATAACGTGGATCAATCTGAACAATGACATCACCCACATTCAACGCCGGCGCTTTATCGCCTTCGATGTGCGTCACAATCGCTTTTTCCTCAAGCCCTTTGCCTTCAAAACTAAGTGAGATACCAAGTTCTTTTGCGCTCATTACGATAAACTCACGCACAGAAATTTGTTTACCTGTCGCGATAACAAAATCTTCAGCTTGATCTTGCTGAAGCATCATCCACTGCATACGCACATAGTCTTTCGCATGCCCCCAATCGCGCAGCGCATCAATATTCCCCATATAGAGACATTTTTCTAAACCAAGTGCGATGTTAGAAAGTCCACGTGTGATCTTACGCGTTACAAATGTTTCACCACGTCGAGAGCTCTCATGATTGAACAAAATACCATTGCACGCATACATGCCATAGCTCTCACGGTAATTCACTGCGATCCAGTACGCATACATTTTCGCAACGGCATAAGGACTACGTGGATGAAAGGGCGTTGTTTCCTTTTGTGGTATTTCCTGCACTTCACCATAAAGTTCAGAAGTTGAAGCCTGATAAAAGCGTGTCTTCTTTTCCAACCCAAGAAAACGAATTGCTTCAAGCAAGCGTAATGTCCCTATCGCATCAACATCTGCTGTATATTCGGGAGCTTCAAACGAAACCGCCACATGAGATTGTGCCCCAAGGTTGTAGACCTCATCAGGCTCAACTTCTTTCATGATACGTGTCAAATTGGATGTATCAGTCAAATCACCATAGTGGAGTTTGAAACGCTGATTATCGGTGTGCGGATCTTGATAAATATGGTCAACGCGTTGGGTATTAAACGACGATGCACGACGCTTAATACCATGCACCTCATAACCTTTTTCTAGCAAAAATTCAGCTAGATAAGACCCATCTTGGCCTGTAACACCAGTAATCAACGCACGTTTCATTATGCCCCACCCGTTCTGCGAAAAAACCTATTTTTTATAAGTCACGCATGACTAAAATTGTCAAATAGTCTCACCTTGAAATAGCAGACTTTAATTACAATAAAGCGAACGAAAATAATTAGCGATTGAAACTCACCATAAGGAAACATATCTTTGATTGTATGATGAGTATTTCTTGGCTTCTAATTGCGCCAAGCCGATGGTTTCAAATGGTGGGCGGTAACGGTCTCGAACCGCTGACCCTCTCGGTGTAAACGAGATGCTCTACCAACTGAGCTAACCGCCCCAGCATTTGAAGAGCCATGAAATATACATATTTCACTCAGACTGCAACGCCTAAAATCAAAAAAACAACATAAATCACATAAAAAAACCTCCATCAAAATCAGATGGAGGTTTTTATCATTTTAGTTTGTATTTAAACCAACCAATTAGCCGCATTAGTGCGGCGAAGGAACGCTTGAACCATCCGCTGCTGGCGGTGTACGCCCAAACCCAGCCCGAAGCTGTGCATCATCTGCATCTGTCCAGTCGATTGGCGAAATTGGCCGGGTTAGAGCGCGGGCTAAAACCTGATCAATTGTAGACACTGGGATAATCTCCAGCCCCTCTTTCACATTGTCAGGTATATCCGCGATGTCTTTTTCATTTTCCTGAGGAATAAGAACCGTCTTCACGCCACCACGCAGTGCTGCAAGAAGCTTTTCTTTCAAACCACCAATAGGCAGGACTCGCCCGCGAAGCGTGATTTCACCCGTCATCGCAACATCCCTAGATACAGGATTGTTGGTAAGAAGAGAAACGATTGCAGTCGTCATTGCAATACCAGCAGACGGCCCATCCTTAGGCGTCGCACCTTCTGGAACGTGGACGTGAATATCTGTGTTATTGAAGACTTTCGGACTAATTCCCAAAGACGCAGCACGTGATTTCACCAGTGAATTTGCCGCTGAGATGGATTCTTTCATCACATCTTTCAAATTACCGGTCACCGTCACTTTTCCCGGACCAGGCATTTGTACAGCTTCGATCGTGAGAAGATCACCACCAACTTCTGTCCATGCCAGCCCAGTTACAGCCCCAATTTGGTCATCTAACTCAGACAAACCAAAACGGAATTTACGAACACCCGCATAATTAGCCAGATTGTCCTGCGTAACTGTCACAGACAAAGAAACACCTTGAACAATTTCTCGCACAGATTTACGCGCTAGACGGGAAATTTCACGTTCTAAATTACGCACACCTGCTTCACGTGTATAATAACGGACAAGGTCACGAATAGCGCCATCCGTCACACTCCATTCACCATCTTTAAGACCATGATCTTTGACGATTTTTGGAATGAGGTGACGTTTTGCAATCTCTAATTTCTCATCCTCAGTATATCCAGCGATACGGATAATCTCCATACGATCCAGCAGAGGCTGAGGCATATTTAGAGAGTTTGCCGTTGTGACAAACATAATGTCTGATAGATCGTAATCAACTTCCATATAGTGGTCGTTGAAAGTTGAGTTTTGAGCCGGATCTAACACTTCAAGAAGCGCCGCAGATGGATCACCTCTAAAATCTTGACCAAGCTTATCAATCTCATCAAGCAAGAAGAGCGGGTTACCTGTTTTGGCTTTCTTCAACGATTGAATAATACGTCCCGGCATGGACCCAATATAAGTACGTCTGTGTCCGCGTATCTCAGCTTCATCACGCACACCACCAAGGGACACACGTACAAACTCACGCCCTGTCGCTTTGGCAATTGAGGCACCTAGGGATGTTTTACCAACCCCGGGAGGACCAACTAGACAAAGAATAGGTCCGCGCAATTTTTTGGTACGGGACTGAACTGCTAAATATTCAAGAATACGTTCTTTAACTTTGTCTAAGCCGTAGTGATCGCCTTCAAGAACCTCTTCCGCAATAGTCTGATCTGTGTTGATTTCCTTACGCTCACCCCATGGCAAAGCGATAACCCAATCAAGATAATTGCGAACAACTGTCGATTCAGCCGACATAGGGCTCATTTGACGTAGCTTTTTCAGCTCGGCAGCCGTTTTAGTTTTAACCTCTTCGGAAAGCTCCAGCGCATTTAGCTTTTCTTCAAGTTCAGCTAATTCGTCTTTTTCTTCAGTTTGGTCACCAAGTTCGCGCTGAATAGCTTTCATCTGTTCATTGAGATAATACTCACGCTGTGTTTTTTCCATCTGGCGCTTCACACGATTGCGAATTTTACGCTCCATTTGGAGCATGCCAATTTCGCCTTCCATGAGCGCATAGACTTTTTCCAAACGCTCAGACACGCTGGCAAGCTCAAGCAATTCCTGCTTTTCAGTGATCTTGATAGAAAGTTGAGCAGATACGGCGTCAGCCAAACGACCTGGGTCTGTGATTTGCGACATATTACTAACAGTATCAGGCGGGATTTTCCTGTTGAGTTTCACATACCCTTCAAACTGTTCGATAACAGTGCGCATTAACGCAGAGGCTTCACCCTCTTCTTCTTCTACCGGCTCGTCGATTGTCTCAACATTAGCTGTATAATAGTCGCCCTGATCAACAAGTTCACGTAATTTCGCGCGCTGTTTTCCTTCAACAAGGACCTTCACCGTTCCATCAGGGAGCTTTAAAAGCTGTAAGATCGTCGCGATTGCACCAGTTTCAAATAAATCGTCTACAGTAGGATCATCCGTCCCAGCATCACGCTGAGCCACCAACAGAATCTCTCCACCTTCACTGCCGACCTCTTCAAGCGCACGTACAGATTTGTCACGCCCAACAAATAGTGGAGCCACCATTTGAGGAAACACAACAATATCGCGCAGAGGTAAGACTGGGAGTGATTTACGTTCTGACATTTATTTCTCCTACAAGGCACTGAACGATTGCATGATCGGGCTCAGTCCTTGAAATTGTTACTTCTCACTAAAATGTTTCTCCGCGAACGGATCATCATTCCATGTCTTAAATGTGGATGCGTCCGCCACAGGCTTCAACCCATGACGGACGCATAAAGTTATATAAACACAGTTTTTGCTGCATAAATACGCGTAAATTAGCTTCTATTAAGAGGCTTCACCGCTCTCTGCTGCTTTTTCTGCATGAACATAAAGAGGCTTCGCGCGCCCCTCAACGACTTCAGCATTAATAACAACTTCTTCGATACCACGTAGATTTGGCAGTTCGAACATTGTATCGAGCAAAATGCCTTCAAGAATGGAACGAAGCCCACGCGCACCAGTGCGACGTTGGATCGCTTTGTTGGCAACCCCTGTTAATGCATCATCAGAGAAAGTTAGCTGAACATTCTCCATATCAAACAAGCGTTGATACTGTTTAAGCAAAGCATTTTTAGGCTGAGTCAAAATCATGACCAATGAATCAGTGTCGAGATCCTCAAGCGTCGCGATCACCGGCAAACGACCGATAAATTCGGGAATAAGACCGAATTTCACGAGATCTTCTGGCTCACAATCTTGAAGCACAGCACCAACGCGGCGATCATCTGGGTCTGAAACTGTCGCACCAAACCCTATAGAAGACCCCTGTCCACGGTCAGAAATAACTTTATCGAGGCCAGCAAACGCTCCACCACAGATAAACAACATGTTCGTTGTATCGACTTGCAAGAATTCTTGCTGGGGGTGTTTACGTCCGCCCTGAGGAGGCACAGAAGCAACTGTTCCCTCCATAATTTTCAACAATGCTTGCTGCACACCCTCACCAGACACATCGCGTGTAATCGAAGGATTGTCAGACTTGCGTGAGATTTTATCGATCTCATCTATGTAGACGATACCGCGTTGAGCGCGCTCTACATTGTAGTCTGATGCTTGAAGAAGCTTAAGAATGATATTTTCAACATCTTCACCCACATATCCCGCTTCCGTAAGTGTTGTCGCATCTGCCATTGTAAATGGCACATCGATGATACGGGCCAATGTTTGAGCTAGAAGCGTTTTACCACAACCAGTAGGCCCAACGAGCAAAATGTTAGATTTAGCAAGTTCTACTTCATTGCCGTTCTTAGATGCGTGGCTCAAACGTTTATAATGGTTGTGCACAGCCACTGCGAGGACCCGCTTGGCTTGCGCTTGTCCAATAACATAATCGTCTAGAACATCACAAATTTCCTGAGGTGTTGGAACACCTTCAGTTGATTTAACGAGTGTCGTTTTATTCTCTTCACGGATAATATCCATGCAAAGCTCAACACACTCATCACAAATGAAAACGGTAGGACCCGCAATCAGCTTCTTTACTTCGTGCTGGCTTTTACCACAGAAGGAGCAATACAATGTGCTCTTACTATCTCCGCCTGATGCGTTCTTGGTCATGGACACCTCAACTTGTGGGGCCGCTGACAGATTTTCTGCCTGCAAAGCGACCCAATACGCTATTTTAGTCTACCTAACGTTTACGAAAGGTTTCTCTCAGCTTTTGAGAGAATAGACCACAGCTTTAACTATTCGATTAACATAAAACCGAGATTCAAAGCTAAATTATGGCGTCAGTAAAACACAAACGCCTTAAAAAACTATTCCCCAGAAACAGCACGTTTCTCGAATACACGATCAATTATGCCAAATTCAACAGCTTGAGCTGAAGTCATAAAGCTATCGCGGTCAAGCTTTTGCTCAATTGCTTCATAGCTTTGGCCAGTGTGATTCACGTATATATTGTTCAGATTGCGTTTTATTTCTAGAATTTCTTCTGCGTGACGCTCAATATCTGATGCAACACCACGGTAGCCACCTGATGGTTGGTGAACCATGATACGCGCATTCGGCGTCGCAAATCTCATATCTTTCTCACCAGCAGCAAGAAGAAGCGATCCCATGCTTGCTGCCATTCCGATACAGGCAGTGGAAACAGGTGCACTGATATACTGCATCGTGTCGTAAATCGCTAAACCAGATGACACAACGCCGCCCGGTGAATTGATATACATTGAAATTTCTTTTTTCGGATTTTCGGACTCAAGAAACAAAAGCTGGGCTGTAATCAGCGTCGCCATTCCATCTTCAATAGGACCCGTGACGAAAATGATCCGTTCTTTTAGCAGGCGGGAAAAGATATCGTAAGCGCGTTCGCCCCGGCTACTTTGCTCCACTACCATGGGCACCAGGTTCATCGCAGTCTCAATTGGGTCGTGCATAATGTTCGCAGTCTTTGGCTATGTCGCACCCCTTGGCGCGACTCGTGATATTTAGGCTCAATATTTGGGTTCATGTCGCTTCGCGCAAGACCTCAAATACGAATTTCTATGAATAGAAGGCAGAACTCACCTTAAATTTACACAGAAAAATCATTTAGGTCATAAATTTCCTAACTCTTAATGAGCAAAAGCCGGAAAATATGGTCCATCGAAGAAAAAAGGCCGCTGAATACACAACGGCCTTTTTCCAATTTTATGGCAGATAAAAGAATTTACTCTTCTTCTAGCGCTTTTTCTAATTCTTCACGTGTCACTGTTTTATCAGTCACTTTCGCACGCTCGATAATGTAATCGACAACTTTTTCTTCAAACAATGGCGCACGAAGTTGAGCCATAGCTGCAGGCGTTTTTGTGTAGAATTCGATAACTTGTTGCTCTTGACCTGGATAGCGTGATGCTTCTTGGTTCAACGCACGTGAAACTTCTTCTTGTTTAATTTCAACTTTGTTGATGCGGCCGATTTCAGCCAACACAAGACCTAGACGCACGCGGCGCTCAGAAATCTTACGGTATTCAGCTTTAAGCTCATCTTCGCTCTTAGCTTTGTCTTCTTCATCAAGACGGTCAGCTTCTTTCTCTTGCTCAAACTGTTTCCAGATTTGATCAAATTCAGCTTCAACCATTCCAGGAGGAAGATCAAAATCGTGACGCTCATCAAGTGCATCAAGAAGCACACGCTTCAAGCGTTGACGAGATCCACCAGCAAGCTCTTGCTCAATATTTTTAGAGATAAGATCTTTTAGTGTCGCAAGATCTTCAATACCGAGACCTTTTGCAAATTCTTCGTCAATCGTTGCTTCTTTAGGTGCACGAACTTCATTCACCTTAGTTTCAAACACTGCTTCTTTACCAGCAAGGTTTTCAGCAGGGTAATCTTCTGGGAATGTCACAGTCACAGTTACATCTTGACCTGTTTTCGCACCAATAAGCTGGTCCTCAAATCCAGGAATGAAACGACCTTCACCTAGAACGATAGTTTGACCTTCAGCAGTACCACCATCAAAGAGTTCGCCATCAATCTTACCAGAGAAGTCGATGACAACTGCATCACCTTCACGTGCTTTGGCTGTCTTACCACGCGCTTCATACTGCTTGTTTGATTCAGCAAGCTTTCCGAGTGCTTCATCAACTTCTGCATCAGTCACTTCAACAACAAGACGCTCTAGCTCAATATCTGTGACATCAGCTGGTTCAAATTCTGGCATGAGCTCCACTTTCATGGAGTACTCAAGGTCAGCTTTCCCATCCATCATTTGCTCTTGATCACAGGTCAACTCGATAGTTGGCTGTGCAGCTGGACGAATTTCTTTGTCCTCAAGCGTTTTTTGAGATGTCGCTGTTACTTCTTCTTGAACGATATCACCCAAGATAGACTTACCATAAGTGTTGCGAATGTGCGCGACCGGCACTTTACCCGGGCGAAAACCTTTAAGGTTCATCTGCGGACGCAGTTGAGCAATTTTCGCTTCTAGCTTTTCAGCTAGGCTGTCTTTAGAAACAACGACTGTATATTCTCGAGTCAGTCCTTCGGACTTGGTCTCAGTGACGTTCATCACAGATTCCTCAAATTCTATTAGCCCTATAGCGCGCGCCGGCATCCAGGGTTGTGGTGAAATGAAAGGCGGCTGCCATAGCCCGTTCAGGAAGCAAGCGCCGCGCAAGTTTGGCCGGTGGTATGTCACACAGGAGAGCCGCTGTCCATTGGCGATTTTAGATGAATTTCATCCTTAACTACAGCAAATGCAAGAAACACCACTCAAACGCTGAGTTTCTGGCTTTAAATTGCGTTCAAAGTCACGTCTTCGACAAACATGAATTCCAGAATGCAATCGCAAGCCCAATGCTGGTCCGATGTCGGATTAATATTAAATTTCTTGTTTTTAAGGAAATATATTTGCCAAATTCACAACTTGGCGAGAGCAGCCTTAGCGCTCATCAAATCAATATTCTGGTTGGTGCGGGTAGAGGGACTCGAACCCCCACGCCATAAGCGCTGGTACCTAAAACCAGTGCGTCTACCAATTCCGCCATACCCGCGCCGAACCAGAAGAAGCGTCTCTACTCGAAGTTCACACTAAAGTTCAAGAGCTAATTTCAATTTTTCTTTCCCAAAGTACATTTGTATGCCCACTTTCCTCATAAAAGCGCGTTAAAATGCGTGGAAAATACTCCATTAGATCTTCAGAAATCAGTCCTGCACCACCTGTCAATGATGCTTCACCATGCAGCCACACAGATGCGGATGCAGCTTCTAGCGGCTCAACACCCTGAGCCATCCATCCGCCGATCATTCCAGCCAACACATCTCCAGATCCTGCAGTTGCTAGAAAAGATGAGCCATGAATATTCACCCGCGCGTCTCCCTTCGGTGCAGCAATGACGGTATCCGCCCCCTTAAGAACCACGACACACCCTGCCCTTTGCGCGGCTGAACGCGCTGCATTTATTTTATTTTCAGATTTTTTTAGCACGCCTGGAAAAATACGCTCAAATTCTCCAATGTGTGGAGTGATGACGCATTTCTCATGCAGCAACCCAAACAAATAGGATGGATCATCTTCAAAAACAGTCAAAGCATCAGCATCAAGGACGATAGGAATTCCCAATTGTAATAATGCGGCAACCTTAAACCGCGTCACCTCTGTGACACCAGCAGCTGGCCCAAATACCAAGCTCGACATCTCGCGAGCGCTTATAAACAATTCGTCAACATCACTATAAGCACGTGTCATTACGGCTTGCATGCTTGCTGCCATCTCAGGAATCGCTTCCTGCTCACCAAACAATGTAACAACACCTGCCCCCATACGAAGCCCTGCCCGCGCCGCTAACCTTGCCGCGCCTGTAGATCCTGCATCTCCAGAAACAACGCCTAACCGCCCTCGCATATGCTTATGAGAATGCCTGTTCGGCCATGTTAAGTGCTTCGCCCATATATCGGGCGTGTTTAGGTAGATATCTTCGCATATTTGATCAAAAACTTCGGGCGATATTCCGATTTTTGCAACATGCACTTGGCCACAAATGCTTGCTGCTGGCTCAATAATATGAGCTGTTTTCAATGCTTCAAAAGTTATGGTTGCGTCAGCGCGTATTGCATCTGAAACCATTTCACCACTATCGCCAAATACACCCGTTGGAACATCAATGCTCATTACATTGGTCTGGCTCGAATTTATCAGATTTGCCACATCCAAAATTTCGCCGTCCAATGCGCGTGATAAACCTGCACCAAATATCGCATCAATCACGACGTCACCTGATTGCAGTTTAAAACCTTCATCACCATCCATCAGCAATTGTGAGATCGGGCGAATATCATCTAGAACTAACTCGGCTGCACCTTCTACATCGCCTAATAATTGATCAACATTTCCGGCTAAAAACAAATGGATGTCTCTCCCCATTTGTTCCAGATAACGGTAAGCCACAAATCCATCGCCACCATTATTTCCTGGACCACATAATACAATCACGCGACCAACTGGCCACATTTTCTGAACCAATTCGGCACAATTACGTCCAGCGGCATCCATCAAACTTGCGCCTGACATGCCCAAATCTGCCATCATACGATCAGCTTCATACATCTGATTGACGCTAATTATGCGCATTTTGAGCTATTCTCCAATTAAGATTCTTTAGACGTCTTGCATGCGTTTCTTATTCAATACCCAAATTTGATGCCAACATTATTTTATCCATACAAAATGTAAGATAAATGTGCATGTTATCTCGCCCCACTTAATGCAATGGATTAGGATCAAACTGCGACAAATATAGACATAAAACCAAATGCCTCTATCAAAATTGCCGCCCACCGTTTAAGCACTATTGCACACTATTTAAGCACCCAAAGCCGAGCGAAAAGATTCCGAGCATTTTAACTACTCATAGATGTTTTCCTCACGCATACAAAATGCTGACTCGCCCACAATATAAAGAGGGCCATAACCATAGACACGGCCCGATAAGGTGTGATTGAAAATGAAGAAAATAGAAGCGATCATCAAACCCTTCAAACTCGACGAAGTTAAAGAAGCCCTACATGAAGTTGGCCTTCAAGGGATGACTGTTATTGAAGCGAAAGGTTTCGGCCGCCAACGAGGACACACAGAGCTATATCGTGGCGCTGAATACGTCGTCGATTTCCTACCGAAGTTGAAAGTTGAAGTTGTTGTTGCAGATTCTCAATTAGATGCAGCCCTAGAAGCAGTATCTAGCGCAGCACAAACTGGAAAAATCGGCGACGGGAAAATCTTTGTATCTGACGTATCTGAAGTCGTTAGGATCCGTACAGGTGAGACAGGCGATAAAGCCATCTAAACCAAATCAACAGACAAAAATCTAAAATAAGTATTACATTTAAATGGTTATTGGCTGTAAAAGCAGATTACTATTGAACACACCAAATAGAGGAGTGGCCCCGTGTCCGAGAGTGTTTTAAAACTAATTAAAGAAAAAGACGTACAATTCGTTGATTTGCGTTTCACTGACGTAAAAGGTAAATGGCAGCACGTAACATTCACAGCAGACGCAGTTGATGCAGACATGTTCGTAGATGGAACTATGTTTGATGGTTCATCTATTTCTGGCTGGAAAGCCATCAACGAATCAGACATGGTTCTTCTACCTGATGCGTCTACAGCTCACATCGACCCATTCTTCCAACAAACAACAATGGTTATCAATTGTGACATCCTGAACCCAGGCACAATGACGGCTTATAACCGTGACCCACGTATGACAGCGAAGAAAGCAGAAGCTTACTTGAAATCGACTGGTCTTGGTGACACAGCCTATTTCGGTCCTGAGCCAGAATTCTTCGTGTTTGACGATGTAAAATGGTCAGTTGCACCTAACAACACTGGTTACTCATACGATTCTACAGAGCTTCCAGAAAACACAAGCAAAGAATACGAAACAGGCAATATGGGCCACCGCCCAGGCCCTAAAGGTGGTTACTTCCCTGTTCCACCAATCGATTCTTGTCAGGACATGCGCTCTGAAATGCTCTCAGTTATGGCTGAGCTAGGCATGAAACCAGAAAAGCAGCACCACGAAGTTGCTCCAGCTCAACACGAGCTTGGTATGGTATTTGGTACATTGATTGAAATGGCTGACCGCGTTCAAATGTACAAATACGTTGTTCACAATGTAGCTGCTTCATACGGTAAAACAGCGACTTTCATGCCTAAGCCAATGTATAAAGACAATGGTTCTGGTATGCACGTTCACCAATCAATCTGGAAAGATGGTGCACCAACTTTTGCTGGTGACGGTTATGCTGACCTATCTGAAACATGTCTTTACTACATTGGTGGTATCATCAAGCACGCCAAAGCGCTTTGTGCTTTGACGAACCCAACGACAAACTCATACAAGCGTCTTGTTCCAGGTTATGAAGCTCCAGTGATGCTTGCTTATTCTGCGAAAAACCGCTCAGCTTCTATCCGTATTCCTTACGGTGCCGGTGCTAAAGCGAAACGTATCGAAACACGTTTCCCTGATGCTCTTGCAAACCCATACCTAGCATTCTCAGCACTACTTATGGCCGGTCTTGACGGTATCCAAAACAAAATCCACCCGGGTGATGCAATGGATAAAGACCTTTACGACCTACCAGCTGAAGAAGCAGCTTCAATCCCACAAGTTTGTGGTTCATTGCGCGAAGCTCTAGAAAGCTTAGACAAAGACCGTGACTTCTTGAAAGCTGGTGGCGTATTTGATGACGATCAAATCGACGCTTACATCGAACTTAAAATGGAAGAAGTGATGGCTCTTGAGCTTCACCCTCACCCTGTTGAGTTCGACATGTACTACAAAGCTTAGTCGCTTAGAGTTCGTTAGAACTTTTTGATTATATTGAACGCCAAAGCAGAAATGCTTTGGCGTTTTTTATTTGAAAATTCGTTTTCAGGCATCAAAAGCTCATTCTGCCTGAAACGTATTCAAACTGTAACTTGAAATATCGAGCATTAACGAAGTAAATGATCTTTATGAAAAGACTTACCCTTTCTCTCGCGCTAACTCTCAGTCTCTTTGTCAGCGCTTGTGCATCAGCCCCACCTAAGCAACAAGAAAACGCATGTAAGTTTTTAAAAGAGAATAAAGCTTGGTATCGCGCACTTCGTTCTAGCGCTAAAAAATGGGGTGCCCCTATTGGATTGCAGCTCGCAATCATTCGACAGGAAAGTTCATTTGAACACAAAGCCAAACCCGATCGCGGCAAACGTCGTATGTTAGGTCTCCTGCCCGGCAAGCGTCCCTCATCTGCTTATGGATATGCGCAAGCTCTAGATGGCACTTGGAATGAATACAAAAAAGCGACAGGCAATAATGGGGCAGAACGCTATGATTTCGATGATGCAACAGATTTTATAGGCTGGTATGTCGCTCAAACAGGAAAACGAACCGGCATCAGCCAATATAATTATCGCGGCCACTATCTCGCTTATCACGAAGGTGCTGGTGGGTATTTACGCGGTAGCTGGAAAAACAAAAACTGGCTGATCAATACTGCGAATAGAGTGCACAGCAATGCGGACCGTTATGAAACACAAGTGCAAGGCTGCAAGAAAAAGCTCCAACGCCGCTGGCTTTTTTAAGGATCAACCTAAGCAATCCTATGAAATATTGCTTTAAGCCTGAATAAATATCATTAACCACCTTTTCGACTGGAACAAATCCAGCCATGGTCGCTAATCAACGAGCAGACCAATAGAGTAGACAGGATTAATTATGGCCGCCAAAGGACAAGCTGAAAAGCAAGAATACTCCGCTAAGGATATTGAAGTTCTCGAAGGCCTCGAACCAGTTCGCAAACGGCCCGGCATGTATATTGGTGGAACCGATGAACGCGCATTCCATCATCTCTTTGCAGAAATTCTAGACAACTCTATGGACGAGGCCGTTGCCGGCCACGCGTCACGTATCGATGTACATTTGCGTGCCGATGGCTATCTAAGCGTGCGTGATGATGGTCGCGGTATTCCTGTTGACCCACACCCAAAATTCCCGGGTAAGTCCGCCCTTGAAGTGATCATGACAACCCTTCACTCGGGTGGTAAATTCTCCAACAAAGCCTACCAAACAGCGGGTGGATTACACGGTGTTGGTATCTCCGTCGTGAACGCTCTTTCTGAGCGCCTTGAAGTGGAAGTTGCACGCGACAAGAAACTATATTTCCAAGCCTTTGAGCGCGGTCACTCAATGGGACCAATCAAACAGATTGGAAATGCTCCTAACCGTCGCGGGACAGTCGTCAGCTTTAAGCCTGATTTTGAAATTTTCGGCACAAAAATACAATTCAAACCCGCCCGCCTTTACCAAATGGCTAAAGCAAAAGCTTATTTGCACCAAGGCGCACAAATCCATTGGAAATGCGACCCAGAACTTCTAAAGGAAAACGACAAAACCCCAACAGAAGCTGTACTCCATTACCCCAATGGATTAGCAGACATGCTGAAAGAAATGTCTGAAGGCAAAATCATGGTCACGTCCGATATCTTCGCAGGTCGCGTCGAAATGGATAATGGCGCAGCTTGTGAATGGGCAATGTGCTGGTCAGCCAATGGCTTTGGCGAAGAAGATGGTATCACACGCTCATATTGTAACACCGTGCCAACACGCGATGGTGGAACCCATGAAGCCGGTATGCGCTCAGCCATCACAAAAGGTCTCCGCGCATATGGTGAGCTGACCAATGTGAAAAAAGCTTCCCAAATAACAGCCGAAGATATCTTAAGTTCAGCAGGGGCTTTGCTATCTGTTTTTATCCGTGAACCTGAATTTGTAGGCCAGACAAAAGATAAACTCTCTTCCCCCGAAGGCCTTCGCGTTGCAGAGGGAGCCCTTCGAGACCGTTTCGACCATTGGCTGACCGCATCCCCTAAAGAAGCGACCAAACTCCTAGATTGGGCGATTGAGCAATCTGACCTAAGGATGCGCCGCCGCAAAGAAAAAGAAGTTTCTCGTCAATCTGCTACACGCAAATTAAGACTACCGGGCAAACTGTCAGACTGTTCCAGCAACTCTAAAGAAGATACTGAAATCTTCATCGTAGAGGGTGACTCAGCGGGTGGATCTGCCAAACAAGCACGTAACCGTAAAACGCAAGCTATATTACCTCTACGCGGTAAGATCTTGAACGTTGCTTCCGCCGGTGCAGACAAACTAAGAGCCAATGTTGAATTAAACGATCTAGCAACAGCACTTGGAACCGGCATTGGCCGTAAATTCGATATCGACGATCTTCGCTATCAGCGCGTCGTTATCATGACCGATGCTGATGTCGATGGTGCACACATCGCTGCCCTGCTCATCACATTCTTCTACAAGCAAATGCCAGACTTGATAACATCAGGGCGCCTCTTCATGGCCATGCCGCCCCTATATAAATTGGCGGCAGGAAACAAGTCAGCATATGCGCGTGATGACGAGCATAAAGATGAGCTGATGAGAACAATGTTTAAAGGCAAAAACGTTGAAGTCTCTCGCTTTAAAGGGCTTGGTGAAATGATGCCGGCTCAGCTTAAAGAAACAACAATGGACCCCTCAAAAAGATCAATGGCACGCATCGCTCTTCCCGATGGTCTAGAAAGCCCCGGCGAACTTGTGGAAACACTCATGGGTAAAAAAGCGGAACACCGCTTTAAGTTTATTCAAGACAATGCAGAGTTTGTCGAAGAGCTAGATATTTAGCCTTTAAAATGAATTCCTATTTTCAAGTTTGGTTTAGATCTCAAAGACCTGTTTTAATTTAACGCATCTTCCAAGATTTAAACCAGCTTGCAAATCGCTCAATTCCTTCTTCAAGCGATGTATGAGGGTTAAAATCAAGTTCTTTGCGTGCTCTTGAAATATCTGCCCATGTTCGCTCAACATCACCCAATTGCATTGGTTGAAATTCTTTTATGAGCTCTTGCCCAAAGGCTTTTTCAATACAACCGACCAAATCCATGAGTTTTTCAGGCTTATCATTTCCAAGATTATAAACACGATGAGGCACATCTAACCCCAAAGCTGATGCAGGCCTATCAATTGCTGCAATTACACCCGTCACGATATCATCAATATATGTAAAATCGCGGCTCATATCACCATTGTTAAATATCTGGACAGGTTCATTTCGGCGTAGCTTCTCAGAGAAGATCCAATACGCCATATCAGGGCGTCCCCATTCGCCATAGACGGTGAAAAAACGCAGACCAGTCAATGAAATCCCATATAAATGCGCATAAGAGTGGGCCATCAATTCATTTGATTTTTTGGTCGCCGCATAAAATGAAACCGGCGTATCGGTTACATCGTCTTCTGCAAATGGCATTTTCGTGTTGCCGCCATAAATAGAGGATGACGAGGCATACACCACATTCGCTACACCACTATTGCGTGCATATTCCAATACATTGAAAAAACCTTGCAAGTTCGTATCCGCATAAACTTTTGGGTTTTCAATAGAATATCTCACACCTGCTTGAGCTGCTAAATGCAAAACGGCGTGTATTTTTTGTCCAGAAACAGCTCGCTCCAAGGCATCATTATCCGAAATATCCATCTCGACAAAAGTGAAATTTTTCTGACTGAGCAATTGTTCTAAGCGGGCTTGCTTCAGCTCAACATCATAATATCCGTTGACGTTGTCTAAACCCAAAACCGTTTCGCCACGCGCAACCAAAGCCTTACAGGTGTGGAACCCGATAAAACCAGCTGCACCCGTTACGAGAATTGTCATATCTATCTCTAATCTAAGCCGCTTAAGACAAAGCATTCTTCTAGCAGCAAAAAGGTTCACTCAGTTGAATTGAACCATTGCTATACAAAGAACAGATGATTCAACCAAATGAGTGAATCATCTATTCCCACTCAATTGTCCCCGGCGGTTTCGATGTTATGTCATAAGTGACTCGATTGATACCTTTGACTTCATTGATGATACGCGTTGCAGTTTCACCAAGAAACTCGTGTGAAAAAGGATAATAATCTGCTGTCATACCATCAACTGACGTCACAGCTCGCATAGCACACGCATAATCATAAGTGCGTCCATCTCCCATCACACCGACAGTGCGAACAGGTAGAATTGCAACATAGGCCTGCCAGATTTCATCATAGAGACCATGTTTACGGATCTGATCAATGTAAACAGCATCCGCTTCACGCAGGATTGCGAGTTTCTCACGCGTAATCAATCCAGGACAACGAATAGCAAGCCCCGGTCCAGGGAAAGGGTGACGTCCAATAAAGCTTTGCGGTAGCCCAAGTTCACGCCCTAAAACACGCACTTCATCCTTGAAAAGTTCACGTAATGGCTCAACAAGTTTAAGACCCATTTTTTCCGGCAAACCACCCACATTGTGGTGTGATTTAATCGTGACGGACGGACCACCAGAAAAGCTGACGGATTCAATCACATCAGGATATAACGTTCCTTGAGCAAGGAACTCAGCGCCTTCAATTGTATCCGCGTATTTTTGGAAAACATCGATAAAGAGCCGGCCAATTATTTTACGCTTAGTCTCTGGATCATCTTGGCCCTCTAGTTCACCCAAGAACAACTCACTCTCATCCGCATAGACGAGCTTGATTTTGTAGTTCTCAGTGAACATTGCCACAACTTCTTCAGCTTCATTCTTGCGAAGCAAACCATTATTGACGAACACACATGTCAGCTGATCACCAATGGCTTGGTGCAATAACAATGCAGTCACAGAGCTATCCACACCGCCAGATAGACCACAGATAACCTGCTTATCACCAACTTGCTCGCGAATACGTGCTATCGCTTCTTCGCGATAAGCACCCATCGTCCAATCACCTTTAAAGCCTGCAAGCTTTAGAAAGTTGGCATAAAGCTTGTTACCATTGGGTGTGTGGTGCACTTCAGGATGAAATTGAACAGCGAAAAAATTACGTTTCACATCTGCCGTTATGGCAAATGGTGCACCCGGTGACGTCCCATAGACTTCAAACCCTGGTGCTCTTTCCGCCACATGGTCCCCATGAGACATCCAGACCTGTTCATTTCCGTCTTCAAACCAACCTTCAAGCATGTCCAGCTTGTTCGAAGAAGGCGTAACGAAGGCACGTCCAAATTCAGCTGTTGCATGTTCACCTGCTTCAACACGGCCTCCAAGATCATGCATCATCACTTGCTGACCATAACAGATACCAAGTATTGGAACGCCCAACTCATAAGCTGCTTTAGGCGGTCTTGGAGATCCCTCCCGCATAACCGAGTCTGGACCACCAGAGAATATAATCGCTTTGGGATTATACGCTTTAAGCGATGCGTCCGTCACATTCTGATAAGGGTGGATTTCACAATATACGCCGTTTTCGCGAAGACGGCGAGCGATGAGCTGCGTCACCTGACTACCAAAGTCGATGATCAGCGCTTTTTCGTGATTCATGTCGTGTATATCTGTCATGGCAAGCACATAGCGGAAGTTTTTCCTTTTGCACAGTCTGTTCATTGCAATGTTTTTACGGTTATGCTGATTTTGTAGAAGATAGAGATTTTTTTGCTATGACTCCACAAACAGCACAAGACTTCGCGCAATATGGCGTCCAACAATTAAGAGCAGGAAATCCGATATCGGCTCGAAGCAATCTGGAAACTGCTATCCAAAAAGGCTACGCACATCCTGATGTTTGGGTTGCACTTGGCCAATCTTGTATCGGTACAAATGACACTTCAAATGCAATGAAAGCATATGAAACTGCACTCGCAAACGCCCCAAACCACATGAGAGCGTTGCTAGCCAAAGGCGGGCTACTTGAGCAGCAGGGGGAATTACAAAAAGCCACCCAATTTTACAAAGCAGCACTGGCTGTTGCACCGCCACCAGACAAAATCCCGCAAGATATTAGGCCGGCTTTCATGGCAGCATTCGAACTTATAAAAAGCCAGACTACCAAATATGAAAATTCTTTGATGGCCAACCTCCCATCACCAGAAAAAATCAAAGAAACATCCACACGTTTTTCTGAATCAGTCGACATCCTTCTTGGACGCGCCAAACCGTATCAACAAAAGCCAACGCGTTATTATTTTCCAGATTTACCTCAAAAACCAGTCTTCTCACGAGAAGAATTTGACTGGGTGCCTGCACTCGAATCCAAAACCGAAATTATAAAAGCCGAACTTGAAACGGTCCTATTGGATCAACAAAACCTCGCGCCATACATTCAAGCACAAGATTCAGATATTGTTCTTCGCAACGAAAAACTAATCAACAATTCCGATTGGAGCGCCTGCTATTTGTGGAAAAATGGTGAATTGCAAAATGACATGGCAAACAAATGCCCTCAAACCGTTGCTGCTCTTCAATCACTACCGATGGATTTTCTGAAAAACCAAGCGCCATCGGTGCTCTTTTCAGTCCTTAAACCTGGTGCCCACATTCCTCCGCATAATGGTATGTTGAACACACGGCTAATATGCCACCTCCCCCTTATAATTCCTCCCTCATGCGGCATCCGAATTGGTAACGCAGTATTGGAATGGAAAGAGGGTGAGATGCTCATTTTTGATGATAGTATCGAGCACGAAGCTTGGAACAAAAGTCAGCAAACTCGCGTGATCTTATTATTTGAAATATGGCGTCCTGAAATTACAAAAGAAGAAAGAGAACTGATAGGAAAAATGTTTGAAGCAATCGCGCAAAACGAAGAATAAATGCCTACCAAGGCAATTCATCTAAATCGACATTACCTCCAGTAATCACCACCCCAATCCGATCACCTTTTATTCTTGACCGCTCAGCCATTAGCGCCGCAATTGCGACAGCACTGCTTGGCTCGATTATGATTTTTAGATCACTCCATATAAAACGCATTGCAGCGACGATATTCGCTTCAGACACTTCGATTAACTCATCCAAATGTTTTGTAAGTATATCAAAAGCCATTTGCCCTAAATCACCGCGCAAACCGTCGGCAATTGAATTGGTAGTGACGTTTCCTTGCAACTGTCCCGACCTAAGAGAACGCGCTGCATCATTGACTTCTTTTGGTTCAGCCCCGCATGTGAAAATGTCTGGCTTAATCGCTTTGGCCGTCAATGCACAACCAGACATCAATCCGCCGCCACCCACCGGCGCTAAAATAGCATCTAACCCTGACACTTCGCTCAATAGTTCTAATGCAACACTGCCTTGTCCAGCAATTACGTGTGCATCATTAAACGGGTGAATGAGCCGCGCGCCCGTTTCCTCAACAATGGCAGCTGCCGCCTGCTCTCTAGCCTGCGCTGTTGGTATACAAAATTCTATTTGACCACCCAATTCGCGCACTTGAGCAATTTTTACTTTGTTTGAATTTTCCGGCATCACAATGCGCGCAGAAATCCCGCGATTACGCGCAGCAAGACATAAAGCAGCCGCATGATTTCCTGAGGAATGCGCAACCACGCCATAACTGGCATCTTCATCGTTTAGAGCAAATACGGCATTCATCGCACCACGTGCTTTAAATGCCCCAACATGTTGAAAATTTTCACATTTAAAAAAGACGTCAGCACCAACAAATTGGTTAAATTTTTCAGACGTCATGACAGGTGTTTGCTTCACATAAGGCGCAATACGTTTTGCTGCTTCATGCACATCGTGAACTGAAATAACCATAGCCACCCCTTAGCACATTCTTCTACATGAATACCTATAATGAGGTGAATCGTTCTCCAATAGCTCTCTGTCTAAAGCGATTTAATAGATCAGCTAATTCTTCTGGGTTTCGGCTACCTGATTCAATCAGAATATCGTCGCCAGTATCCCCTTTATCTAGGCGACACCAAATTCCCTTTTTACCCTTATATGTTTCAGCACGAAAACTAGACACTTCTTTCCAAGACCACGTCCGAACATGGCCATAAACACCACGCGTAAATTGATGCGGCTCTAATAGAATGTAAGATCCTTCAGTTCTAATATGCTCTATGCCCAACCAAATACCGGGAATAAAAACAATAATAGCAAAGATGGCCAACATGCCTTTGCCTGCAATGACATATCCTATGGATATCAAAACAAAGGCGATGCAAAGCCCGGTCATCAATAAGCTGGCTATCCAACCATTTCGAAGTTTCAATGTATCAGGTAGCGGCGCATCTCTTGGGGGAATATCAGACATCTAAAATGATCACTCTTGGCTTCATTTAAACGCAACCCATCTCGTTAAACACGCCTCATATACAATACGCAAACGTCGAAATAACAATGGTCATTTAAAATAATGATGCATCAAAAATCTGAAATGGAAAAGTGAAAAAAGACAAAGGCGAAAAACAATTCAAACTGATAAAAAAGGGGCGTCGAAATCCACATCTCGACGCCCTTTCAAGACACGGCAAAGCCGCACTAATTTAGCTTTCGCGGCGCATTAGCGCCATGAAAAACCCATCTGTTCCAGCTGTTCTTGGTGTTAAGCGCACAGAGCCACCCGGACGTTTGCAACGCGCCATCATCGCTTCACCTTCGGCTGTCAATTGACCAGACTGTATCGCACTGTCCACAACGTCTTCCTGAGAAAAGTCACTTCTATCAGCTAGGAATGAGGCGACTTGATCTTCATTTTCTTCCATTAAGAATGAACACGTAATATATAAAAGACGTCCACCCGGTTTTACGAAGTTACAAGCTTTGTGCAGGATTTCTGTTTGTTGTTGACGACGTAAGTTTAGGGAATTTTCTTTCAGTCGCCATTTCGAATCTGGACGGCGACGCCAAGTCCCGACACCAGAACACGGTGCATCAATGATCACCAAATCCATATTCAACTCAAGATCGTTGAGCCCTTTATCCTCTTGAGGGTGTCGCAATTGCACATTTCGCGCACCGGCACGCTGCAAACGAGGAATCATCGCGGACAAGCGACGCCCCTCAATATCGTAAGCGTAAATCTGTCCCTTATTTTGCATTGTGGACGCCATAGCGAGTGATTTACCGCCGCCGCCAGCACAATAATCTAGAACTTGTTCACCGGGCTGCGCGTTTGCACCAGCCGCCGCCATCTGACTACCAGCATCTTGTACTTCCACCCAACCTTTAGAATATGCGGGGATGCTTTCCACAGAGTTTGCACGTACAGAAGGGTCTGGCGCAGGAATACGGTATCCGTTTTTAAGTGTTGGAATAGGCTCCGCGTGCACAGAACGCAGTGCTTTTTCAACTTTCTCAACTTCAGCTTTGAGCGTGTTAATTCTTAAATCTACCGGTGCCCGCACCGCCATTTCCTGCGCTTCAATGACTGCTTCTTCACCAAAGGCTCGCTCCATCATGCCATGCATCCATTCAGGATAGTCACCACGCACATGCGCAGGAGCAACTGGGTCTGGTGCCATAACAAGGCGTTCACGTTCATCTAGCGTTAGGGCTGAAGGCGCATGATCTTGATCAAAAGCTTCATCAACGCGGCCAATATCCCATTTCCAAACATGCGTTAATGCACCAAGAACAAGCGCTCGTGGTTCGTCTGATCCCATCGCATGAGCAAGTGACAGCTTGTTGCGCAAAGCATCAAGAACCAGTCCAGATACCCAAGCGCGGTCCTTAGATCCCGCATAGCGCGCACGCTTGCCCCAGTCTTTTGCTGCTGATTTAACAGGTTGATGACGTGTCAGCACGTCTGTTAATACACTAATCGCTGCGTCGATTTTTCCGCCGTCACGCATTTGGTTTAAACCTTTTAAAAGTCACCGTCGTATCTTGCGTCACGCCTTTTGAATTAGCTAAGCGCGTCTCAATGCTTCCTGAGAACCGACCCGCATGCATAATCCCGAGCGCATCAGTGAGCAGATACAAGTGGAAAGAAGCTGTGGCGCATGCTTTCTCAAATTCATCCAGATAAAGCAATGCATTTATGCGAATTTCCTTGCTGGTATGTATTTGCGCCGCATCTATGAAGAAAGTATGTGCCAGATAGTTGCGATATCGAATGAAAGCCTTCACCGAACCCGCCCAGACAGGATCCTGTTCAGCGAAAGTCTTTTCAACGCGTCGATAGATCATTCCCAAAGATTGACCTTCAAGCTCGTCTCGAGCGTCTCGATTTGCTTCGCCTTCTGCTTTGATCATCGACCAAACAGTGTTTTCTAGTGTTTGCTCAAAGGCTTGCGCTCGAAAGCTCACTTCTCCAAACCGGCGAAATACTTCATCTACTGAAGTTGTGGGCAAATCATCTTCAGTTATGAGATCGCTCATCAAACCAACTCCAGAAACGAAATTCTAATATTGGATGAGCAATAGCTTATTAAAGATGTTTTCTAAAGGCTTATTCAGCTTCTTCTAAGGCTGCGTCCGACTCTATGTGAAACGGACTATCAGGGTGTAATAGACCAACAGCGCCGCCCAATCCAAATATAAGTACAATCAAAACCAATACCGGCATGATAAAAGTTTTGTTTTCTTGCTTTGGTAATTCAACATTATGCGCAGCAGAAAGCTCACTAAAACTTGGAACTTCGTCCAATACGCTTGGCGCGACTTCCTCAGATACTGGCTCAACCTCTTGTTCTTGCCCAACCTCTTGCTCTTGTTCGGGCACCGGTTCGGGTATCGCCTCATCTTGGATGCTGTCAGATACAACAAACTCATCCTCAAGAATTTCAGCTTCTGGCAATTCTAGGTGTTCTACACTCGGTAAAACATCCTCATTCACCGTTGCAGCGGGCTCACATTCTTCTTCAAGATTTTCGGCTACGGTATCTTCTTCATCAGCCCCCTGTTTTTCAACATCACTTAATGGCAATGCTTCGGCCAATTGCACTTGGACATCGGGTACTTCAATCGTTTCAACTTCATCTGGAGTCGGCAAGTCCACCAATTCACCCAAATCCAATTCCAGTGGCGTTTCCAGAGTATCCAAACCAAAGTCTTCAGCTTCAATTTCAGCTAAATTTGTTTCTTCCGGTTCCGCAGGAATAATAGGCTCGTCTAAACTATCCAAATCGGGCAAAGCATCTGCCTCAACAACAGATATCTCTTCCAGTTCAGAATCGGCCTCAACCATTTCTGAGACGCTTTCCATTTCTGGTTCCGTTGAGATAATCTCAGCATCTAATTCAGGTAGATCAAGTTCTGGTAAATCTTCAACACTTTCTAGCGTTGGGGCGGCTTCAACCTCCACCTCAACAAGACTCTCCTCTGCCGCAACAACACCTTCATCTTGAGAAACCTCCACAGAAGTTTCCTCCAAGCTAATTGGCGCAGCTTTTGGTAAAACATCGCGATCTATCGCAACGTCATGATACTCACTCGACACATCTCGACGCACCATTTTAGCAACATCACGCCACGCTCTATTTTCGCGCATGCCAATACTTTTAACATCAACGCGATCAAGGCTGGAAAGCTCCGGTGGCACACCAGCACCATCCAGTATAACAAGCTGACTGTTTGGTAGATCTTTGAGCCGCTTTTTATAAGGCGCTAGATGATTAGACCATAAGACAATCTGACTTGCACCGCCATCCAAGTGCGTTCTGCCCATCACACCGCCAATTACAGTGGGTATGTTTTGCTTTTTAAGAAACCGCGCCAGAGAAGACGCGGTTTTCATATCAGCCTCCGCACACACAATACGAATAGCCATGCCACCTACCCCACAAATTTCTTCACTCAAGTGTTTTATATATCGCGACCAGCATGCAATAAATACCTGCTTGCCTGCACTTCAAATCCAATTACGTGAAACCAAATTCTTAGTAATGCTTAACATTACATCACATTTGCACGTATTCTAAACAAAAAAACGGGCCGAATAATCAGTATATCCAGCCCGCTTCAAAATATCAAAACAATCAAAGAAACCTAATTGCTAGTGAATGAATAGTTTGGCGCTTCTCGCGTCATTTTCACGTCGTGCACATGGCTTTCGCGTAGGCCCGCACCTGTAATCTGGATAAACCGGGCTTTCTCGTGAAGCTCAGAAATATTGGCAGCACCAACATAGCCCATTGCAGCCCGCAAACCGCCAATGACTTGGTGAAGAATCGCGCCAACCGGTCCCTTATAAGGCACTTGGCCTTCAATACCTTCGGGCACTAGCTTCATCGTGTCCTTGATATCGCCTTGGAAATACCGATCAGCAGACCCGCGTCCCATGGCACCAATTGATCCCATACCGCGGTAAGATTTATACGAACGTCCCTGAAACAGGAACACTTCACCAGGCGCTTCATCCGTACCTGCCAGCATAGACCCTAACATAGCACAGCTTGCACCAGCGGCTAGCGCCTTTGCAAAATCACCAGAGAACTTAATACCGCCATCAGCAATAATTGGCACACCTTGATCAGCCGCCGCTTTGGATGCATCAGAAATAGCTGTTAACTGAGGCACACCTACACCGGCAACAATACGCGTTGTACAAATAGACCCCGGCCCAATACCCACTTTCACAGCATCCGCACCAACATCAATCAATGCTCTTGCAGCATCATAAGTTGCGATATTGCCAGCGATAACCTGTGTATCTCCAGAAAGCTTTTTAATCTGCTCGACAGCCTTCAACACACCAGCTGAATGACCATGTGCCGTATCAACGATAACCACATCTACGCCGGCAGCGATTAGGGCTTCAGCACGCGCAAATCCATCTTCTCCTACACCAGTTGCAGCACCTACAAGAAGACGGCCTTGAGAATCCTTAGCGGCATTTGGGTTAGACGCGGCTTTTTCCATGTCTTTGACGGTCAAAAGACCGACGCACCGTTCTTTATCGTCAACAACAATCAAACGCTCAATTCGGTGCTGATGTAATAGACGGCGCGCATCATCTTGCGACACACCTTCTCGAACGGTGACAAGCTTCGTCGTCATCAATTCAGATACTGGCATGCTTAAATCATCAGAGAAACGAACATCACGATTAGTAATAATACCAACGACTTTGCCGCCATTTCCCTTTTCAACGACCGGAATTCCAGAAAAACCGTATTCTTCTTTAATACGCTTCACATCTTCAAGCTTAGCATCCGGTGTCAAAGTAACAGGATCAGCAACAACACCACTTTCAAATTTCTTGACGCGGGTAACTTGCTGGGCCTGTTTTTCAATCGTCATATTCTTATGAAGAATACCGATACCGCCGGCTTGGGCCATCGCGATTGCCAAAGGTGATTCCGTAACAGTATCCATTGCAGCCGATAACACAGGCGCATTCAGATCTATTTTTTTTGTAAGTTTTGTTTTTATGGCTACCTGATTGGGCAGAACTGACGACGGACCCGGCTCGAGTAGAACATCATCGAACGTAATGGCTTGGCGAATTTTCATGGATGAAGCTCCCTTTTTGGCCTAATAAGGGAGGTAACAGCATCTGTGAAGCCCCCAAATCAAATATGGAGACTTTTCTTTGCTGTTTTATCGCTTGTCATGGCGAAAATCGCTACCTAAATTACGCTAGCGCTTCTTGGTTTGTTTAAAACCCAGCGCGACAGCAAACATTTCTGGACTACCAGCACGACTTGATGGCGGCTTCCAATATTTAACTTCAGCAAAATTGGCGTCCATCAAAGCTTTTAACTCACCTTGCGCGCCGCCTTGAAACACTTTCGTGCAAAAATTGCCGCCGACTTCAAGATTATCTATGGCAAACTGAACAGCCATTTCTGCCAGTTGAACAGTTCGAACATGATCAGTTTGCTTATGGCCGGTCGTGGCTGCCGCCATATCTGATAAAACGAGGGTGGGCTTACCCTGCAAGACCGACATCATTTCTGCCATAGCTTCTGGATCGTTTACGTCACCTTCAATCAAGTGCGCACCCGCGATCGGATCAACTGGCAAAAGGTCAATTCCGACGACATAATGCGCGCCGTATTTTTGCATCAGAACCTGCGTCCAGCTTCCGGGTGCACAGCCAAGATCAACAACACGCTGCGTATTCTTAAGCAGGCCAAATTTCTCATCCAATTCGAGCAATTTATATGCTGCTCTTGCTCGCCATCCAGCCTCTTGTGCACGCCGAACATAGGGATCATTCAATTGACGCTCAATCCATGCACGGGATGACTTCTTGGTAATGCCGCCCTTCTTGATTTTTTTCTTCGTGCTAAACGTTTTCTCTCGCACGCGCTCAGCATCAGTCGCGTTTGGACCTTTCCAGCGACGTTTTCCATCATTTGGCTTTGAATTTTTAGGCGTATCGTCGGTCATATATTTTCATTCTTGTGCAAAGCATCAAATCGAATATCAAAATGTCTTATCTAATCTAACTTAATTTATCCAAACTGTCAGATAAGTTATCTGTGCCATTCAGTGCGTTTGTCTTGGGTTTTGCGTTTGTATTATTTTGATTTTTGACATTGCGAGTGCGCTTACGCTTTTTCTTACCGGCAGGTTTATTGCTGTGAATAAGGGAAAGCAGCACCCCTTCTCTTAATCCACGATCAGCAGCACGCAATCTCTCAGACGGCCAAATTTGCCAAACAGCATCCAAAATCGCACACCCTGCCAAGACTAGTTCAGCGCGATCAGGCCCAATACAAGGCTCTGTTGCCCGCTTTTCTGGTGTCGCAAAACGCAGCTTATCCCGAGCGGCATCCATGCCTTCTTGGCTAACCCAAACCCCATCCACAGCAGAGCGGGTATATTTGGAAAGTCCTAAATGCACTGCTGCGAGGCTGGTCACAGTACCAGATGTCCCTAACAACTGACCGCGTCCCGCTTCAAATAATGGTCCGAATCGATCAGCGGCATCATTTTCCCGTAATAATTTAACGACATACTCAACCAGCTTATCATACCAGAAAGGATCTCCTCCATCAGCATGCTCTGGGAAGGTTTCTGATAAAGTCACGACACCAACAGGAAAAGACGCCCAGCCTAATATTGGGGGCCTAGCAGCACTTCCTGAAACGCCGCGACGCTTAGCAGCTTTCGCATCAACCCAGCTAAGTTCTGTAGAACCACCACCAATATCAACAACTAGAGTGAAATCTTTGGAATCATCAACCAGGTCCAACGACCCTAATAGTGCGAGTTTCGCTTCTTCTTTGGGGCTAATTGTTTCGAGTTTTAGACCTGTTGTTTTTTTGACGCGTTGCAGAAACTCATTGCCGTTAGACGCGGCTCGACATGCTTGAGTTGTTATGCATCTGACCTGACAATTGCGATATTTATCGAGCTTTGTCTTACAATTCTTCAAAGCTTCAACTGCACGATCCATCGCCGTCTCAGACAATTGCCCACTAGAGGCTAACCCCTCTCCCAATCTTACGATTCGAGAATAGCTATCCAACACACGGAATCCATCTCCCGCGCGGTCTGCCACAAGCAGCCTGCAATTATTTGTTCCCAGATCCAGCGCAGCAAAAGTCGCAGACCTGTTCTTAGCACCAGAGCCCCGATAAGGCTTTTTGGGTGCCGTCATTTTTCTTGCCATTGGGCAATCCATATTTTTAAGTTGAGGCGAACATAGCAATATTCGAAAATAAAAATAGTGACGGACCTGCAGCAATTGAGAAAAAAATCAGTAAAGACAAAAAAATGGCCCGAAGATACATCTTCGGGCCATCTTATTTTTAGACTTATTCGCTAAATTTAGCGAACAGAAAGAATGATTTGAGCACGACGGTTAAGCGGCTCACGAACACCATCAGCTGTTGCTTTAGCTAGGCCTTCTTCACCTTTAGCGTCTGTTGTTACAACAGAAGCATCAACACCGCGAGCAATCAAAGCATCACGAACAACTGCTGCACGACGTGCAGACAAGCGAGCGTTATAAGCTTTGTTACCTGAAGTATCAGTGTAACCATCGATTGTCGCAATTGAAATTGTACAACCGTTTTCAAGAGCACGACGTGTCGCGCTGTTTACAACTTCTTGTGCAGGTACAGTTAGAACTGAACTATCCCACTCGAAGTATACAGCGAAGTCTTGAGACTGAGCCACACAGTTAACCACTGGAGCTTCTTCAACCAATGTCTCCGGAGGAGGAGGCGGTGGTGGAGGTGGCGGAGGTGGTGGTGGCGGAGGTGGTGGCGGAGGCGGTGGTGGTGGCGGTGCAGCAGGTGCGCCAAGTAGGAAGTTCAATCCAGCCATCACTGAGTGCTCGCGGTACTCACCTTCGTAAGTTGCATCGTTTCCAACGAACTCAAATTCATCAGTCGCTAGGAATTTATAACCTAGGTCAAAAGACAAACGGTCAGTCAAATCCATTTTCAAACCAGCAAGAATGTTACCGGCGAAACCAGAATCTGAATCATCTAGACCATTAATTGCTGTTCCAGATGTCGGGCTGTAAAGGTTAGCTGCACGCGCACTCATAGCCGCTGCACCTGCACCAATTCCGATATAAGGTGTAACACCGCTATCGTTGCCGAATTCTTTGATAGCGTTCAGCATCAAAGTTGTAGCGCGCAATGAACCAGAACCTTCAGGACCATTACCTTTTATTGTACCAATAAAGTCGTTACCAACTTCAAGGCCAGCATTACGGTGGTCAATAGCACCTTCCAAACGGAAACCGTTTGCGTAACTATAACCAATAGCACCTAAGTAGGTTACGTCTGTGTCTGCATCAGCGTCACCGCCAAGTTGTCCACTAACACTGTTTGAAGGTGCATCAGGGTCAAAATTCCCGTCCGCAATAACTCCAACAGCTACACGACCATACCAGCCGTCATTTTCTTGTGCGTGAGCCACAAATGGTGCCGACAAACATGCGGCGGCCGCAGTGGCGCAAAATAGTGCCTTTTTCATACCCATCCCCTGTAAGTTGAGGTATTTTTTGAATCCACATTAGGCAATGCAGACATCAAGAATCAAGAACGCGGTCGCCCCGCATTCCATAAGTTTCGATACACTCTTTTCAAAAGAAAGGCGACACTTTCAACTGCTTGTTACCGAGGTATCATGTCTTTTTTACTAAAACGCGACCTAAGAGCAACAGCCCACCGAAGCCAAATAAAACTTATTTGGCAAGATAAAATCCTAAAAAACACTCATTCTGTAAGTTCGCCCATCATGCGCATCCCCAAAACTGGCGACAAATTGATAGCCAAACCCCCTATAGAATAAGGGAAACCAGCTTATTCCTGAATAACTCATCAAACACAATTCTCAATCCAAAGAGTATGAACAGAAATTCACATACATGACTTAAGGACAAAACGTCTCACTTCATGAAAAATCAGCAATACAGGGAAAAATTTCCGGAAAGTTCTTTTTGGGGAACGAAAAGCTCCGTTTTTTCCGTCAAATTTCCTAGCTTTTAGCTTTTCTGTTCGCGAATCATTGTTGAAAGACCCTCAAAACCACGCCCTAGAATAAGAAATTTAAACCAGTTTTATAATTAACAAAGACGCTTTAATGCCGCAAACATTACGCCTTATCTAATGTAATCTCCAGACACGCCACCAGACTTTTCCATTAGTTTGATTTCAGCCAAAACCATACTTTTATCTATCGCTTTTAGCATGTCATAAAGAGTCAAACAGGCCACACTTGCAGCAGTAAGCGCCTCCATTTCCACACCAGTTTTTCCTGTTGTGACAACTTCTGCCCGAACACCTAATCCGCCCCCCTCTTCCAAAGGCTCCACCTTAACGCTCACCTTTGAAATAGCTAAAGGATGACACATAGGAATAAGGTCGGATGTTTTCTTGGCTGCCATAATACCAGCAATTTCAGCTGTCGTTATGACATTACCTTTTTTGCCACCGCCCGATATTGCCGCCTTAAACGCGTCATCACCCATATAGAGAATACCGCTAGCAACTGCTGTTCGACGTGTCTCAGATTTTTCAGACACATCAACCATGAAAGCTCGCCCCTCCTCATCTATATGAGTCAGTTTTGGCGTTAATGCATCTTCGGCGCTCTTGGTCGAAGCCATCGCTATTTCTCCAACAAGCGCGGCATTAGCTCCACCATATTGCAAGGCCCATGGCGACTATCCAATTGCCAGCGGATTATCTTGTCCCAACCATCCTTGCATGCACCATTTGAACCGGGCAAAGCAAAGACAAATGTCGCATTCGCAACACCAGCACATGCGCGAGATTGAAGCGTTGAAAGACCAACACTTTGATAGCTCACCAAATGCCAGATAGTGTTGAAACCATCTATCTCTTTTTCAAAAAGTGGACGCAGCGCTTCAGGTGTTACATCTCGTCCGGTTAGCCCTGTTCCACCTGTCGTGATGACGGCATCTATTTCAGGGTCTTTAATCCAATCCCCAACCACATGCTCAATAATAGTTTGATTGTCCGTGACTATTTTCTTAGCGGCTAGATTATGCCCAGCCTCTTTGACACGCTCAACCAGAATATGCCCTGAAGTATCATTATCATCCGTTCGTGTGTCAGACACAGTTAGAATGGCAATATTGACCGGCTTAAACGGTCTGTCTTCATGGATACGTCCACCTGGCGCTGGGATCTCTGGAGTCTGCGACATACTAATTTCCTCTAATCACACCTGATATGTCTGACGTATTACGAGAAACACATCAATCATCGACAATAAAATATTGCTATCATTCTAAACTAGGTTTCACAGACAGTCAGGTATCATCGCTCAATATATTCATGATATGTGGTCCCATTGCAGAGCTATTTTTTAAAACAACACATACTCTGCTTAATCGTTCTGGTATTATTAACCACATCATGTGCTTATAGTCCTGCATTTGATAGGGAGCTTCATACATGAAGAGTAAAATTGCAATCGCAACAAGCTGTGTGCTGACCTTAGGACTTGGTGGCTGTATTTCATCAGCAATCGGCGTAGCCGGAAATGTCGTAGAAGGCACTGTAAAAGCCCCTTTTAAAGTGGCTGGTGCAGCTGTTGATCAGGTCACGACATCAGATGAAGAACAAATGAAAAAAGACTGGAAGAAGCAAAAAAAAGCAGAAAAGAAAAACAAGTAGCAGCTGCTTGTTTTCTGCATATATACACGCCAAGGCCCTTCGGGGCCTTTTTTATTGTCCAGAAAAATACCCAAAAACTGCCCACACGCCTTGGCCGGTTTCATCCCTGCATTATAAAAGCAAGCGCGATCCCCTCTTATCACAATATCATCACAAATATTGTAAATGCCTTCACAAATTCAGTTAATCAAAGCATACTTCCTGTAAGATACCGGTGAATACCAACTCTTTAAGGAGCATGACTATGAGACATTTTCTAATGAGTTTAATGGGAGCCACTTTGATAGGGCTCGCAAGCCAGTCAGCATCTGCTCAAGAAATACAGATCAGATATTCCGATGATGTTTTAGAAGAATTTTCTGAAACCTATGGCGACCGAGAAAAAGAGGTTCTGGAAAAGGCCCTGCGTGAGCGCCTCATGAAAACAATAGAAAAAGATGGTCTCAATATTTCTCGAATTGATCTTCTTATTGAGGATATAAGCCCTAACCATCCAACATTTGAACAAGTCAGCAACACCCCTGGCTTGGATCAATTTAGAAGTGTTTCTATTGGCGGCGCTAAATTGATAGGCACAAGTTATGATCTCAATGGAGAAATCATAACTGAATCAGAATCAAGGCTGTTTTCTAGCTCTATACGTGACGCTAGACATGGATCAACTTGGAGCGACGCAAAACGCGCCTTCACGGCCTTCTCCAGACGTCTCAGTAAAGACGTTCGCGCCAGTTAAGTAACTTTCATTTCGAACTGATTGAATCCGCCCGCTCTAAGTTAGGCGGATTTTTTTATGCACGCCCAAAAATACAACCATAAGTATAAATAAAGTGTTGATTAACCAATAATGCATGTTTAGGTTGTTTTTATCAACCCAAAAGGAATAGTGAAATGATCCACGTTGTTACAGGTGAAAACCAACATCTTTATGGACCGCAACTCGATGAAATGTTCCGTATGCGCCATGAATATTTCGTACAAGCAAAAGGCTGGGACGCCCTACAAAGTATCAATGGTAAAGAAACAGATGAATTTGACGATGGTGACGTCGTTTATCTTATCAATTTGGATTTTGATGGACGGGTTGCCTCTGCATACCGCCTCAATTCTTCAACTGGCCCCAACCTTCTTGCCGATAAACTCTCGAACTTTGTAGATGGCGAATTACCAAAACGAGAAGAGGTATGGGATTTAACACGCTGGATAATGGCGACACGATATCGCCGCTCAAAGGATTTTTCAAAAGCAATTCAAATTGCCCGCGAAACAATCATAGGTGTCCATGAATTTGCCGTATCGAGAGGTATTTCTCACCTAACAACCGTATGTGATCCATCCTTCGTGGAAAGAATGGCGCGCGTGGATATGCATTATTCACCTTTGGGGCCTCCAGTTGAATTTGATGAAGGCAAAGGGATTGCTCAGGCTTTACTCTTAGAAACGGGGCCAACAGCCTTAGCCAGAGCACGAGCAGCCACGGGCATTAGCCAAAAACAACTATTTGAAGTTCAGCCTAAGCCATTCTACCTCAGCCCAGATCAAATGGAGAATGAAGCCGCACAAGAATTAGCCGCCGCAAAAATGAAATTAATGTCGAAAGTGAATGCGCAAAAAATCGTTCAATCTCTTGCCGATGAAATGGCTCAAAGAGCAATAGCCAATCCAGCCGGTGCAATCGCTCTTATCCATTCATTTAATGAGATATTGCAATCGCGATTGCATGAACACTCAATTTCAGATTTCCAATCAATAGAAACACTGCAAATGCAAGCCAATAATGACGCTCCAGCGACAGATCTGTCGCAAAAAGCATCATAACTTAGACTCTCTGAATCGAGTCAAAAAAAGGCACCATATTTATGGTGCCTTTCTATCTTTTACGCCCAAAACTTATTCGGCTTTATCATCTTGATAATAGGCGACAACTTCACCCTGCAATTTCATTTGCATCGGGCGCCCTTTGCGGTCACGCGTATTAGGTAGGGACACTTTAATCCAATTCTCGGAAAGGCAGTATTCTTCGACATTGTTCTTTTCAACACCTTTAAACCGAATACCTACACCGCGCTGAATTATGTCTGCGTCAAAATATTCTGATGATGGATCCAGTGAAAGGCGATCTGGAGGTGTGTCAGTCATAGCAAAATCTCTTTATTCATAATCTCTATATGCCCCAAGCAAATCGGCGAGGCTGACGACTTCATAAAGCGCGCGGCATATAGGTGAGGCGATGAACCTCTTAATTATCGCCCAGCAATGATATTGCCCAGCGTTGAATTTGCTATGTCACCTGTTTTGCGTTTAGAGGCAAGCTTTTCTCAAACCTTACCGCTAAAATATAGGATACCCTAGGAAAAACGGTAGTTCGCAATCTCAGCGATTGTTTGATTAGACACATCTGCACCAGCCGCACTCCATGCTGCATAAGCATCATCTGATGCTTCACGCGGCAATGTATCACCCACAAGCTGCACGACACTGCGGTTAAATGCACCAAGCGATAAGCTGATATAAGTTTCATCCGCGACAACAGATTTGCGTGTGTTCACATTGCGGATCAAGCCATCCAAATACCCATGCACAACAATCACACCATTGACGCGCTCAACCTTAGACACAATGAAAAAACCGTTCGTGACATTGCTACCCGCCAACGTCCAAACCTGACCTTTTTTCGCACTTTGCGGTGTTTTGATAACAGGTGCGTTCTCAATATCGATAACCTGCACATTCGCATCTGCCGAACTAAAGCGTTCACTCATCACAAATGGGATAATCAGCATAACCGCCAACAAGGCGATAAAAATTATAGTACGTTTCATTTTAGCCCCTAATTCTTGTTTTACCGCCATGATTTGGCGTGTCTAACCAAACCACTGCATAAATCGGGCCATATTCGCGCTATTGGCGTATCATTCTGAAACTTCCCTTTTTAGCGTATATCTGTTAGTATATCTTTCATAAATCAGACCTCCCGAACGTTGCCGACAGAGCAAGACAGCGCCGCCCAGTGCGTGCGTCACGCCATCATCAACCACTGAAGGAAACATGACCAATGTCCATACCAACGCAAATCCAGTTAGACGGCCAAACCTACACAGGCTCTTACGAAGTTGACGGCCCTAATGTCACAGTCCGCTATCTCTCGCGCACCATGTCGCGCAGCATAGGCACAACACCGCCAGCCGTAGCTGCCAAAGGCCTGATGATCCAACTCGTCAAAATCGTGCAAGACCTAAAACACGCCAGCTAATTCAGCCAATATCTATAGCTGGCGCACACGAACACTTGCATGCCTCCCCCTTTCCAGCGTTGCCTCCCATTCTTCAGCGCTGGAATAGGGCGATATATCGCCGACCTCCGCACCATCATCCGCCGCTATCTCTTCAACCTCATCAGACGCATCAACGGCCACAGCCCCATATTCCCCCGCATCTAAATCTTGCCCGTCCAAGCCCTCCTTGGCGCGCGCCGCCTCAGCCCTCGCCCGCTCCTCCTCATCATCTAAATCGCCCATTGTGCACCCTTCATTCCTCGGCCCTGCAATCCTAAGCAACCGCCGTTCAATCACTTCGCGCATTTCTTCCAGACTCGGCCTGGTATCAACCTCTTCTTCTGCCTCAATGGTCGCTTTCCCATCCACGCGCGCCATCCCCAGCGCCAGACGCACAAAACGCTCCGCCAGACGCGCCTGCGCATCGGCCAGTTTCACCTCACCCATTAATTGATAGCGCGCCGCCAATTCCCCCGCCTTTTGCGCCGCCTGTTTCATATCGGTAATATCAAGGCTTTCCGGCAACGCCTCAGCTTGCGCTTTCAGCTCCGCCAAACGGTCCGGCTGATTGACCAATGCGCGATCCACACCCGAAGGCACACGCGCCAGCTCCGCCCTATATTTGATCAACCAATCGGGCGTGCCCGCATTCTCCAGCCCAGCCGCCTGCGCGTCTAAATCCTTGCGCCGCCAACCTTGCTCCACTTGCGCACGATGCAAAGTCGCCTTCGACACAGGCAAATCAGCCGCCAGCTGATCCAAAGTCTCCCCCGCCACATACCGCCCCCGCGCGTGTTCCAGCAATTGCTGCTTCTCATAAAATGTCAGTTGTGAATAATAGCTCATACATGCGAATATATGAGACTTGGGCAGGTGTGGGATTAGTTCTTTTGAATCCTGCTAATTCCTAAATCCTTACCAGCGTATTCTCGCAAACCCCGCGCATTCTCACACATTTTTTCCGCTCATTATTCCTTAATTCTTTACCCACTCATGCCCACAATTTTTCCGCTGATGCCCGCAATTTTCTCCGCTCATTCCCGCGAAGGCGGGAAACTCATCCACCCCACTCAGATTTCAACAAGATCCCTGCCTACGCAGGGAAGAACGGTTAAAGTAAATTATCAAAAGCCCCACCGTTTTCCCCGCGAAGGCGGGGAACCAGCACAATAAGCGCGCCAAAGGCGCTCATTATTTCCTTATCTAAATACCCGCCTAGTGGGTAAAGCCTCACAAGCGGAACCTTAGAAACAACATTTATTTCAAGGCTAAATCAACATCAGGCATCTCTACCAACCATACAGATAAATCACACAAAGCATTTTGCTTTTTCTTGCAAGACTTTCCCCAAACTTCGCCATGGTATGCATTTTCGTAACTTCCGTCCTGCACAGGTTCATACCCAACTTGAAATTCCAACTCCCTTACTTTTTGAACTCGCCAAAGAATTGCAGCAACCCAATGAGGAGTGATTACAAAACCTGCGGGGTCAATTCCATCTTCTTGTAACCACCACTCTAAATCGACAGACATTTCATTTTTTGAAGACTTGAAAGCCATTGAAGACAATCGGTAGGTGCCGTCTGCTCGCTGCACTTTCCAGTGCTCAGGAACGCGCCTTATAACATTTTGACAACCTGCTATCTCGGGATGATCGTGAGGAATAATCTTCCCATCACCATCTTTAAGCGGCGTTTCTGTCGGCGGCACTCTGGGCTCCCAGTATCTTCTTCAACCAATCAGAGACGATTGCAAAATTATTAGTTAAATCTAGCTCGCCTTCTTCTTCAGCTGAATTATTTACTTCGAACCAAGCTTTTACGAGATTAGGTTTCAATATATGCAATTCAATAGAGCCTCCAACTAGGTGCCACTCTATTTGCAAATCTCCATTTGTTCCTGGAACAAACTGAGGAGTAGGTGAGCCTTTATCACACACAGCTCCAAGAACATTCATCGCAAAATTAGCATTCCGAAACGAAACACCCTGTGCAACTCCTCCATCCCATCCATTTGGCAAGCTTATCAAGCGCTCCAATCTATTTTCACTTTCAGCCACCCAACCTCCGTTTACAGAATTCACAACTCGGCCTGAAAAAACTGATGAAGAGATAATATTATCGCTTTTTTCGGCGCTTATTCCACCGATTTCTGAAAAACTCATACTCTATATCTTCCCCCAAAATTTATGCGCATCACTATTTGTAATATCAGCAAATGTTTTAACGATTTCTAATCTTCCAGTTTGAATAAACTCCAAAACACCATCTTTAGTAGGTGCTTTTGGAGCCCCACGTACAGATAAGTTCAATATTAGCATTCGTTCTTTATCCTTAAACCCAGACTTTACATCAACTACGATCCGCCCAAAGGGTTCTCCATTTTCATTTCTAAGAATTTGACTCAATGACAAACTAATATCGTCATACTCCCATTTTTGAGCCGGAAGAATATTTATCCAATAAGAAGGCGCTGTGCAACCATCGTTATTTTCTAGTGAAATGTGATTAATATAACTAACATCAGCCTGTGTATAATACATTGGAGTACCATACTCGCTCATGTAAAAATCATCTAAAAATTCTAATTCTTTCGAATACTTTTCTATCATATACTCAAATCTAGGGTACTCAGTATCTTTATGCTCGATCTTTCTCCAATTATGAATTAAGCGGTCAGACTGATACTGGAGTAAGTCATTTTCATTCTTTCCAACAAACCAATATCTCGGCTGAGGGTGCTTGTTTCCAAACTGAAATTTAAACGACGCATTTTCAGGCTTACCGAATGTTTCAAAAGAAGGAGGTAACTCAGGCTTTTCATGAACCTCTGGATATTCTTCTTTAAAAATGCTCCAAACTTTAAAAGCATCAATTCCGCGGTAAGACGGAACTGGCTCATATTGAACTCCAACAACAACCTCATTTAGAGGTGGCCTCAAAAAGTCAGGAAGTCCTTTCGGACGTTTGTTTATCATGTTGGTTTGCACAATCTTCAATACCTTAGAATCACGATTATATTATCTTATCGCTAAGTTGAATAGGATAAAATAATGCAAAACATGTTATGAGTTTTGATTTACCCTCACGCCTTGCGCGCTTTTCTAAACGCCAATCGACCGCGCTAAGATACCATTCATCTAAAAATCCTCAATTCTGCTACCCACCAGCTCAATCTTTTCAAATCATACAGAATCAGTTCCCCAGACTAATCCCCAGCTCCTGTTCCCGCAGCTTCTTCACCTCATCGCGCAGGCGGGCGGCGGTTTCAAATTCGAGATTGGCGGCGGCTTCGCGCATTTCTTTTTCCAAAGAGGCGATGACGCCGGCCAGATTGTGGCCTTTGCCGCCGGGTGCCATGCTGGCGACGCCGGCCTTACTTTCCTGCACGCCTTTGGCTGAGCGTTTATTCGGGTCGCGGCCATTGGGCACAAGATCAGATGCCGCGTTTTTCTTGCCGCCAATATCTTCCATAATATCTTCGACCGCGCGCACCACTGTTTTGGGCGTGATGCCATGTTTTTCATTATGCGCACGCTGGATATCGCGGCGGCGAGTGGTCTCGCTCATGGCGCGTTCCATAGAGCCAGTCACCTTGTCCGCATATAGAATAACGCGCGCCTCTGAATTTCGCGCGGCGCGCCCAATCGTCTGCACGAGCGAGGTTTCTGAACGCAGAAAGCCCTCCTTGTCGGCATCGAGTATCCCGACAAACGCACATTCGGGGATATCCAACCCCTCCCGCAACAGGTTTATACCTATCAGGCAGTCAAACACGCCAAGGCGCAGATCGCGGATGATTTCAATGCGCTCCACCGTGTCGATGTCAGAGTGCATGTAGCGCACTTTGACGCCCTGCTCGTGCATATAATCTGTGAGGTCTTCAGACATCTTCTTTGTCAGTGTCGTCACCAAACTTCTAAATCCACGCTGGGTTGTGTTTTTGACCTCGGCGATCACATCGTCCACCTGATTGGCGCCGTCCTTGGACACGGGACGCACCTCCACAGGCGGATCAATCAAGCCTGTCGGGCGGATAATTTGCTCAGTAAACACGCCTTGTGTTTGCTCCAGCTCCCATTTGCCGGGAGTGGCCGACACATGCACAGTTTGCGGGCGCATGGCCTCCCATTCCTCGAATTTGAGGGGGCGGTTATCCTTACAACTGGGCAAGCGGAAACCAAATTCCGCAAGCGTGTTTTTGCGGCTGCGGTCGCCCTTATACATCGCCCCAATCTGGGGAATGGTTTGGTGGCTCTCATCGACAAAAACCAGTGCATTATCTGGTAGATACTCGAAAAATGTCGGGGGTGGTTCCCCCGGTTTACGGCCCGAAAGATAGCGCGAATAATTTTCAATGCCGGCACACGAACCCGTCGCCACCATCATTTCCATATCGAACTCTGTGCGCTGTTGAATCCGCTGCGCTTCGAGCAATTTACCTTCGGCTTCAAACCGCGCCACAGTCTGCTTCATTTCCTCCTTTATGTGCTTAACAGCCTGATTCAAAGTTGGCCGAGGTGTCACATGGTGGGAGTTCGCATAGACTTTGATTTTGCCCAGCGGCTTGGATTTTTTTCCCGTCAGCGGATCAAACTCCACTATGGTTTCAATCTCATCGCCGAAAAAACTGATTTTCCAAGCCCGATCCTCCTGGTGGGCAGGCCAGATATCGAGCACATCCCCTTTGATGCGGAATGTCCCCCGCCCAAACGCCACATCATTGCGTGTGTATTGCAGCGCCACCAAATCCTGCGCAATATCTCTGGGGTCTCTGGTCTGCGCCTCTTCCAGCACAAATGTCATCGCGGAATAAGTTTCCACCGACCCAATACCGTAAATACACGACACTGACGCCACAATGATCACATCGTCGCGCTCCAAAACCGCCCGCGTCGCCGCATGTCGCATCCGGTCGATGGCTTCGTTTATCGAACTTTCTTTTTCAATATAAGTATCGGTCCGCGGAACATACGCTTCAGGCATGTAATAGTCATAATAGGATACAAAATACTCAACCGAATTATTGGGAAAAAAATTCTTGAATTCCGCATACAATTGAGCCGCAAGCGTCTTGTTATGCGCAAGTATGAGAGCAGGCCGCTGTGTGCGTTCAATCACTTGCGCCATCGTGTAAGTTTTACCGGAGCCAGTCACACCCAGAAGGACTTGGTCTTTTTCATCTGTCTCAACACCGGTCACAAGTTCTTTTATCGCTTCGGGCTGATCTCCTGCAGGTTCATACTCGGATTTAAGCTCAAAAAGCTTCCCACCTTCAGACTTTTCCCATTGGCGTTCAGGACGGTGCGGTTTCCATACAGACGGATGTAACAACTCTTCTGCACCTTCATATAGAAATGCAGACGCAGGCGCCTCTGAAACAGATTTGGACGATTTGGGAGTTTTCGGTGTCTTATTCATTTCAACAATATGATGCGGACAGCAAGCTGAGTGAAGCCCCAAAAATCAATTGTTTTATATGATTTGGCCAAATCTTGTCAGCAGTATACAATCACAAGAACTAAAATTAGGCCGCTTCTTGCTTGAGCAAGTGAATGCGACCCTTTTCATGCAGTTCATCAGGAATTGTTGAGCGGTTTTCAGCTGTCTCATCTTTACGCGGTAAATACCGCCCGGGAATCGGACGAGAGAATAAAAAGCCCTGCATGTAGTCACAACCTTCTGCTTTGAGCAGATCTACATGTGTTTGGTTTTCAATACCTTCTGCAGTCGTTTTCATCCCAAGATCACGAGCCAATCCCATAACGGCTCTAATTATGGCTCGACAATCATCGCGAGTTTCCATTTCCGTTACAAAACACTTATCAATCTTAATTTTATCAAATGGGAAAGCTCGGAGATAATTTAGAGAAGAGAATCCTGTTCCAAAATCATCAAGCGCAATTTTAACACCCAGATCACGCAGCACATGAAGTGTCTTGATATTCACCTCAGATTCTTCCAACAAAACAGATTCTGTGATCTCGAATTCCACACGTGCTGGATCCATAGCGTTATTTGCTAGAGCACTGATAACCGTGGAAATCAGTGATGGATTTTTCATCTGCGTCGGAGAAAGATTAATTGCGACTGAAATATTCTCGGGCCAGGTCGCAGCTTCGGCGATTGCCGTTCTAATGATCCATTCCCCCAGAGGTACTATCAGTCCTGTGTCTTCCGCAATCTCGATAAATTCCGTTGGTAGTAAAACATCATTTTCCCCTCGACGCCAACGCAACAAACTCTCGTATCCTTTGATTGTTCCGCTTCTAACATCCATTAAGGGCTGATAATGCATTTCCAGCTCGTTTTCTTGCAGAGCACGGCGTAGGCCAATCTCTAACTGTGTACGACGTTTTGCATCCAAATCCATTTTGGGCTCAAACATACGGTTACAACCACGCCCATCTTGTTTGGCTGCATATAGTGCTAAATCGGCATGCTGCATTATTTCTTTGCTTGTCTCTCCATCTCGTGGTGCGAACGACGTTCCAACACTACCGGAAACAGGCAGAACGCTTCCCATCAACGAAACAGGCTCAAGAAGCGCATCAGTAATCATATCCGAGGTAAGCATTGCCTCTTCAGCATCATTACACCCCATCTGAAGCACCATAAATTCATCTCCGCCAAGGCGGCCAACTACATCACCATCAGAAATACTCATGGACAATCTATGAGCTACAATTTTTAGAAGTGAGTCCCCAGCAGGATGCCCCATTGTATCATTCACAGTTTTAAAATTATCCAGATCAATACAATGAAGTGCAAAGGGTTTTCCTTGCGTATGCATACGCTCAACCGCTTTTTCCAATTCAGTAGAAAAATTTGCTCTATTATGCACACCTGTAAGCGCATCAAAGTGCGCCATATATGCTATTTTCTTTTCAGCAGTTCTCTCCTGAGTCACATCAGAACACACGCCTCGGTAGCCAGTAAATTCACCTTCGCAATTTCTTTTTGGGGATGCACTTATCGACCACCACCGCAGCTCACCTTCTATACGAATGGGTACGACGAAATCTCTAAATGACCTTTGATTTAAAAACAGCTCTTGTAATTGCTCTTTGGAATCTTCTTCAAAAAAATGAAGGAAACACTCAGAATTTAGGACTTCAGCAGGACGTTTAACGGCTTCAGCAAACCGTTGAGAAACACGCCCTAGTAACATGTTTTCATCGGTATCCCACAACCAATCAGATGACTGACTTTCAAAATCATGCAGAAGCAAGGAAATAACTTCCTTGGATTCCGAAACGGCATTTCTATCCAGTCTTTGCAACACAAAATTTCGAAAGGTCCACGCAGCATAACGTTGCATAACAACCATAAATATCAAAAATAACGGCACAATTACCAGAAAAGCGACATCCCCGCTCAAAGCTGCTCCAGCGCCGAAACCAGCCAAAATGCCAAGCATGAATACCAAAGATGCAACCGGTAAAACAGCAAGCACAAATGAACCCATACTGAGCATGCCAACCGCAACAGCCCCAACAAGGGCTAAATTGGTTTGATCATGCATGATCAAAACCGCAATTAACAGTCCCCATACAGAACCAATACCGGCAGCCCAAAATCCAATCTTTTTAAACTTTTGTGAGGTATGAAAATTTTTGTCAGGCTGCTGTATAGACAACTGCCAAGATCGGATCATCACATACGCTAGGACCCCTGCAGAATAGGCCCAAGAAAACATTATTGGACCCAGACTACTATTGTGATGCAAAATTGATAAAAATGCCCCAGTCGCAGTTAGCCCAAAAGCAGCAACAGGTGCCATTCCAAGGAATGCACGATATTGTTCAGCCTGAATCCATGCTTTTTTCTCTTCTGGAATTTCAACTTTTCCCAGAAAAAAAGACGTAAAACTAAACTGTTGCATTCATGCACACCCAGCAATCTATAACTTCTCACCAGCCAACATTACCAGTCACAGCTGGACATATAATTAAACGAGAAGGTTATTTTTCCAGATTACATTAACCAACACATATATCCCAACACTAGAAACCCACCCTTAAAACAACTCTGAGGGTTGAATCAACTTGCTGTGGCTTGGTGAGTGTTTAATCCTATTAAAACAACAACATGCCCCATGAAACCTCATTGTGCACGTTGATGTTTATGGGGGTGTTTTTACAATGAATCTCTATCAGAATCCTGCGCATGAAGAACAGTCTAAAATTCTGTTTCCGCCGCCTGGTTATCGAGAAAGTCGCCTACAAAAAGCTTGCTTTCATCTTTTGAAAACTCAACCTGACAAAAGCATAAAATCCGGAATACCTATCAGTCAAAAGGTCTCCTTCCTTGTGTTTTTGACAATCACTTGCGCCCTTTTCATCCTCGGACAATTTTCCATAAATGACATAATGGTCGTGTTTTCAATCTTCCTACTTTTACAAGTTATTTTTCGGTTTTACGCCGCTAAAATAAGCATTTTCAACAGTCCCAAAACTAAGAGCACGTCTCCTTCAAAAAAAAGCGTTTCATTTGCCCTTCCCAAATTCACACTTTTAATCCCTTTATATCATGAACAAGCAGTCGCCTCACGTTCAGTATCAGCTATGGAAGCTTTAAATTACCCTGCAGATAAATTGGAAGTTTTCTATCTAACAGAGGAAGACGATAAAGCGACTGAGAGCGCCTTAAAAAAAGCTATCAAACATCAAAATTTTAAAATTATTTCAGTACCAAAGCATGCCCCAAGGACGAAACCCAAAGCCTTAAATTACGGACTTCAGTTTTCCACCGGTGATATTGTAACCGTTTATGATGCCGAAGATATCCCTCACCCTCAACAATTGTTCGCCGCCGCACAAGCTTTTCAAAATGGAGGCACGAACCTTGCTGTCATTCAAGCGCCCTTACACGCCTATAATGGGGAAGAAAGTTGGATTGCCAGCCAATTTGATCTTGAATACGCCATTCATTTCGATGTGTGGCTTCCAGCAATGACAAAAATGGGGTGGCCAATACCTCTTGGTGGTACGTCCAACCATTTTAAGAAAAATGTCCTAGAAAAAGTTGGCGCTTGGGATCCTTTTAACGTCACAGAAGATGCAGATTTAGGATATCGACTTGCCTTAAATGGATATAGCGCCGGAATGATCGAGCTGCCTACTAGAGAGGAGGCACCAATCAACCTTGCACAATGGTTACCTCAAAGGACGCGCTGGATTAAAGGCCATATACAATCTCTCGCTGTTCTCTCTCGAAAACCATTCGAAACGATTAAATCATTAGGTCTCTGGCGATCATTGGGCTGTTTAATCACATTCGTTTCAGCAATTTTAACGGCAGGGCTTCATGGGCCTTTATTGCTATATTTGGCATACAGCATCATCACCGCTCCAAATACCCTGAACCCATTGCACTTAATTCCTATTATTTTAGCTTTTTCCAGCGTCATCCTTGCCGCTTTAGCTTCCAGCGCTGTAACACGCTGCTTTAAACCCCTCCTCACCGCTCCTTTTTATTGGCCCCTTATGAGCTTTGCCTTCATAAGAGCAATATGGGAATTACATACACGCCCTTATATCTGGTCAAAAACCCAACATGGTATCTCAAAATCAAAAATTCCGTTACTACATAAAGAACCAGTGACGTAATAATAAGCAATGGAAAATGGCTGCAATGATATACAGTTTTGGGATCACATTGTGTGGCATAATATTGTGTGGGGCGAGCGCCTATTTTTGCTTTGAACGCGCACACAAGCCGCATGACAACCCTGAACCACGCCTAATTCCTTGGCGTTTCTTAGCTCTCCTATCTGCAGTCATAGGACTTTTGCTCGTCGCCAAAATATTTAACAGCCTTGGCTTTGAAACAGGTCCTGACAAGTCGCCTTTTGGTCGATTTCATTAACAAGAAAATGAAACTTTAGTCTTTTTTCTCAGTATTTAGATGAAATGCTTGGCGAGCGATCAGGCGCGACCGAGAGAAAAACTGTCTCCGCGTCAACGCAGTCACCACTAATGTCGCCACAACAGCAAAAGCAATTGGTGAAACAAACCAAGCCAGAATTGGTATTGCCATAAAGAAACTTCGCAGACCGTAATTGAACTGTTTGCTAGCTTCGACATTCATCTCAGCCGCAGCAGCCGCATTCTCATGAGAATTGCTCTGCCCATGCTCTGGTGTCGCTGCAATCATCACCGCACAATAGTTGAACAGACGGTATGACCAACCAAATTTAAAAAATGCATAAGCATACATACTCATCAGCACGACAATTTTTAAATAAAACAATTCTTGAGACGGACTGATGTGAAGCAGGGAACGTTCTAGTGCAGCCTGAAAATCATCTGCGGCAGTCAACAAACCAAATCCACCACCTATCGCCAGCAATGAAGTGGATGCAAAGAAGGAAGTTGATTGCTGAAGTCCCGCTATAATATTGCCATCCAAAATGCGTACATCACGATCTGCCATTAAATGCATCCAACGACGACGTTCTTCATGCATGGCATATGAAAGCGTTAAATGACGCCACTTGCTGTCATCTGTGACCCACGCAAAAACCCGCCAAACTAGAAAAAACCAGAGCAATGCAAGAGTGTCTTGCAGCGGCATCATCAAACTTAAATGAAACATATCGACTGCTCCTAATCTTAGACTCAGCCTGAATCTCTAACGGGCCTCTGAAGTGCGGATTATAATAAACTTCAACGCAGATCAACGTTTATGCGATGGAGATAAACAATGTAGTTGAAGGTTTTGTTACCTACTGGTCAAAGGTTTAGCAAAATAAACTTCTTGAATGCGTGTATTGCCTGTGAAAGTCAGGGTTTTGACATCCCCATCTAGTTTAATATTCACTGTATTTGTTTGATCCGGCCAAATTTCTTGTAGTGCTGAATATTGCACAATCAATCCTTCAACACCCTGCAGCAGTGGTGTCTCTTGATAGACCCAAATATACCCGCCCTCAAATTCAAACCCGATATCGTTTAAGTCAATTTCTTCATTTTTGAGATTAGAAAGGCGAAAAGACTGCGTTACATATTCCGCAAATTTTTCTTGCACTTCATCAGAGGAAATTATCGATTGAGGCGTAGCCCCCACAAGATGAGCAGCATGTTCTGCATCATGCTGGGAAAAACGATGCACAATCTCAATAACACCAGTACGATAATTGGGCTCAATTGTCGCAATAGCTGCTTTCTGAGGGTGAGCAAAAGAAGCGCCTTGCCCTAAAAGGACAAGGCACGCCAATATTGCATAAGAAGCAATTTTAGAGATCATTCAGCAGCCTCAACTGCGGCTTCTTCTTTTTCTACATCGTCAACTTTAAGCTTTGTGGTCATATCATGCATGATATCACGCCCGTTCAGGCTTGAACTACGCTTACTTTTATAGGCTTCGATACGTGACGGTATAATTTGACGTGGGAAGTAGTTGTTATCAACGTCCACATCAGCAGTCTCCCAATTTGGATCGACAATAACTTGCGTTAACTGCTTTCCTTTTGGATATGTGAGCAATTTACGCACTTTTGCTGGACTACGTCTCCAAATCTCTGCGGGAATATATTCACGTTCTGTCGAACCGTCTGTGAACTCAAGATCAAGGATAATTGGCATAACCAAACCACCTATATTTGAGAACTCAAGAACATAATAATTCTGATCTTCTTCAACAGCCCGGTCAAATGCTTCTCGTTCCCAAGGCTTCAAACCATCCAAGAATGATTTGTATTCGTTTCTTTCCTTGTTGGTGACGGTATAAATATCATTCTCATCATAGAAATCACGAATTTTCGGGTTAGAATCTACCCAAGACTCAATACCCTCAGCTTTATCAAGTTCAACACCAACTTTATTTGGTTTGTCAGCATTTTCCTGACGTTGACGTGGATAGTCTATGTCTGGGTCTTTCGTATCCATTTGTAGCTTGTAAACACCATCAATAGAGATATCGACATGATCTGTCGTATAGAACCAACCGCGCCAAAACCAATCAAGATCAGTCCCAGAAGCTTCCTCTATGGTTCTGAAAAAGTCTGACGGTGTAGGGCGTTTAAACTTCCAGCGACGTGCGTATTCTTTGAATGCAAAATCGAAATTCTCACGCCCCAAAATAGTATCACGCAAGATATGCAAAGCAGCAGATGGTTTGCGGTATGCGTTGGAGCCTAAATTTAGCACTGAATCTGACTGTGTCATAATCGGCACTTGATTTGATGAAGCCATATATGCAGTCACATCACGCGGCAAACCTGCACCAATCCAAGGCATATCAGGATCCCACTCATAACAAGCGATCAGATCTAGGAAAGAATTGATACCTTCATCCATCCAAGTCCACTGGCGTTCATCTGAATTCACAGTCATAGGAAAATAAATATGCCCGATTTCATGGATCACAACACCAACCAAAAACACCTTCTCTGACATGGTGTATGTACGACTACCATCATCCTGAAGTGTCGTACGCGGCCCGTTAAACGTAATCATGGGGTATTCCATACCACCTACAGGTCCATTAACGGATTGAGCTGTTGGATATGGATAATCAAATGAGAAACGTGAATAGACTTTAAGTGTATGCACGATCGCCGCAGTTGAATATTTTTCCCAGAGTTCTCCCCCCTCTTTGGGCCAGAATGACATTGCCAAGACCGTGTCATTTTCTGCGCCCGGTTGTTTGTGAGCCTGAGCGTCCCACATAAATTTACGCGAAGATGCCCAAGCAAAATCGCGCACATTGTCAGCAACAAAACGCCAAGTCTTTTTGCCTGTTGGGTTGGATTTTTCATTTTCCAACGCCTCTTCCGGTGTCACGATATACATCGGAGCATCAGTTTTATTTCTAGCTTGATTCAAACGCGAACGTTGCGTGGCTGACAATACAGCACTTGCATTTTGAAGTTCACCCGTTGCCGATACAATGTGGTCATTTGGAACGGTTAACTGAACATCGTAATCACCAAATTCTAGCGTAAATTCACCGCGACCAAGAAATTCTTTATTGTGCCAACCTTCATAATCAGAATAGGCGATCATACGAGGAAACCATTGCGCAAGCAGGAAAATATCATTCCCGCCTTCTCGCTCATCATCCGGGAAATGTTCAAAACCAGATCGCGCGGATACGATATTTTCCTCTACAATCAAATGCTCCCAATCAATTGAAAACGTTGTAGATTTACCTGATGTCAGAGGCGTTGGAAGATCAATACGCATTAGCGTTCCAACGATAGTGTAAGGCAATGCATTTCCGCGAGTATCCGCTACGCGCGTGATGTCATAACCATAGTCATTATCAGCCATGTCTTGCTGGCGCGCAATTTCACCCAAGCTAAGTTTCGCAGGTTCACCATTCCCGCCAGCACTAACTGCTGGCCCACGGCGGCCTACACCACCAAAATCAGTGGCCAATTCTTTCATAGAATCGCGCTTGAATATATTTTGCTCAAGCTGCAACCATAGATATCGCAAAGTATCGGGAGAATTATTCGTATACGAAATTGTCTCTTTACCGATCAATTTACGGTTTTCTTCGTCCAATTCGGCACGGATACTATAGTCTGCTTCCTGCTGCCAATATTGATGCCCCGGCTCACCTGCTGCATTCCTATATACATTTGGAGAAGGTAAAACTTCATCCAATTGACGGAATTTATCTTGAAAATCCCCTTTGGTCTGCTGAATACCTTGAGCGTGAGCTGAACTCAAAAAAGCAACACATGCACAGCTTATAGCCACTGCCAATCGTCTCATTATCTTCCTCGTCAGAAATTCCATTTGGGATGTTTCTAACAAAAAATTCAGAAAAAGCGAGCCGTATGCGTCAATCTGACTATTCAAGACTGAAAAAACTTACATCAAAGCAAAATACGCTCTAATTAATCACCCATTACGGGAATTCGCGCAAGAAACAAGCACATGAATCTCAGAACAAAAGTGATTTTCATCCAACACACTTTGTAGCCCATCAATCAACCCGCCCATCCCGCTGGAGACTTGCTCTTGCGCATATGATGAACCGCCGCTTTTTTGCAAAGAAACAACAAGTGAACGGTATAAATCCATCATATCCGTTCCAAATCTCCATTCAGCTATACTGGTTCCGCCCACCAATTCATGCATCTTTAGAAGGGATTCTTCGGTGAACAAATGAGTGTGACCACCAGACAATTGTCTTGGAAAAATGTCCTGCATGGCATTTTCTAGAAAAACAGATGGTGAAAACATCGGCACTGAATAATAGAGAAAAGAAGCCTTACTTTTCTTCACCGCATCAAAAAATCGTTCTGGTTCGCGTAGATGCTCGATTACACCGATAGCTGACACAACATCAAAAGCCGTACATCGAACAGCTTCATACAATTCTGTTTCATCAACACAATGGAGTGGTTCACAACCGAGATGGTTTTCGATCTGACTATTTCCATATGCTGTCATTGTTTCGCTAACATCAATGCCTAAGGACGCAAATCCAAGCTTTTGAGCCGCATAGACAAAGTATCCCCCACCGCAACCAACATCCAAAATACCTGTTGGAGTACGAGGAAGGCTATCTTTCAGAAATTCAGCTTTTGGAATATAAATTTTCTCGGCACGAGATGCATATTCATTATCAATATAATTATTGGCATAATCTGTTCCACCATCGGCAACATATAGTGAATTTACAAAATCCTGTGTGTCATCGTGGCGGCCGTTTAGATGATTACAATTTCGACAAAATACATATTCAACACCATGTGATTTGATGTCGGTTTCTTCTAGCAATACGTCGCCGCATATTTTACAGTTTAAGCGTGCTGGACCTTTAGCATATAATTCGTTCTGACGTTTAGCCTTCGCTAGCAAGTCATCATTGCTGCTAAAAAACTCTTGCTTAGAAGAAGCGTAGAAATTTGAAGATTTAGAATATTTTCGAATAGGTTTAGACATCGCGATATCTATTCACCAATGGATATCGACGCCCTCTGCCAAAATTCTTATCGCCTATTTTTACGCCGGGAGGCGCTTGCCGGCGTTTATATTCATTAATTCGAACAAGACTATCTATTCGCCTGACGACATCCTCAAAATGCCCACGCGAAACAATTTCTTCGATACTTTCTTCTCGCTCAATCAAACCATAAAGAATGTCATCTAATATGTGATAAGGCGGCAGAGAATCTTCGTCCTTTTGGTCTTCACGCAATTCTGCAGATGGTGGTTTGGAAATAATATTTTCAGGAATAACAATGCCAGAAGGGCCATGCGCATTCTTTGGAACGTTAGCATTCCTCCAACGCGCCAATTCAAACACTTCTGTTTTGTAGATATCTTTTAGTGGATTATACCCACCACACATATCACCGTACAGCGTGGCATATCCAACAGCCATCTCAGACTTATTACCTGTCGTCGTTACCATGTGACCAAACTTGTTTGACAAAGCCATCAGCGTCACGCCACGAACACGAGATTGAATATTTTCTTCGGTCGTATCAGGTGTTGTTCCACTAAAGGCTTCAGACAACATTTCATCATAAGCATTCACTGCGGATGAAATCTGAATATTGTCGTATTTAACCCCAAGCGCTTCAGCACATTGCTGGGCGTCTAACAGACTTTCACGAGACGTATATCGTGATGGCATCATCACACACCAGACATTTTCAGATCCAAGTGCATCAACAGCAATCGCTGCTACCATTGCACTATCAATTCCACCTGAGAGCCCGATCAATACGCCGGGAAATCCTGTTTTGCGAACATAATCACCAAGCCCCATCATCGTTGCCAGATAGGTCTCTTCTAGGTCACTACTTAACTCATCTTTTTTACCTTCAACACACATCAAGCCCATAGGCGTGCGTTCCCATACAGATACACTGTAAGCTTCTTCAAAGTCGGGTAATTGCTGCACAATGCGTCCACGAGAATCTATTGCAAAAGACTCTCCGTCAAATGCCAATTCGTCCTGTCCGCCGACCTGATTAACATAAACCAATGGAAGCCGGAGATCTGCCCATTGCGAAAACGCTTTTAAGCGCGCATCTCTCACATTGCGACGCCAAGGAGATCCATTGGGACTAAGTAGTATTTCAGCGCCTTTTTCCTTCAATGCATCAGGAACGGCTTCAAGCCAAATATCTTCACAAATGGGAAGACCTAATGTGAAACCACGAAACCCAACCGGCAAAGGCATAGGGCCCTGCTGAAAAGTACGCTTTTCATCAAACACATCATAATTGGGAAGCTCATATTTATGACGAAGCGCTTTGATTTCTCCATCGGCTATCAGAGCAACCGAATTGTAAGGTAAAGCCTGTCCTTCTTCCCATACTGGCATTCCAACAACAATACCGGGCCCATCTTGCCTTGTTTGAGATGCAAGTTCATGCGCCGCTCGCAGGCAAGCCTTAGATAGAGCCGGTTTGAGTACAAGGTCTTCAGGGGGATACCCACATAAAAAAAGCTCGGGCAACACGACAAGGTCTGCACCACATGCGTGTGCTTCTTTAAGAGCCCCTACCGCTTTCTCAAGATTCGCGTCTACATCGCCAACGATTGCGTTAAGCTGTGCAGATAAAATGGTTAGTCTATCACTCATGAATATAGACCTAGAGTGCGTCGCCCAATGGGGCAATCTCTCTTCTGTAGGAAGTTCAATTTTATCATGCAATCAATCTATTTAGCTGGCCCATTTAGGAAAGCGCATAAACGCTCTCCCATTAAGGTTTTCACTATCAACTCAACAAGGTAAAGTTGCAACAATTTCGCTTCTTTACGTCAAAGCTGGATATTATTTTGCCAAACTGGCTAGCAAAACATCACACACACGATGCGCTTGGGCATCAGATAAATACGGATGCATCGGAATAGACATAGACTCGCGTGCAGCTTTTTCACATTCCACTAACCCACCTGCTGGGGCGTATGCTGTGAAAGCTTGCATCTGATGCAAAGCAGTGTCGTAGTAAACGGCAGTTGGCACACCTTCAGCCTGCATAGCAGCCCTTACATCATCACGATTTTCAACACGAACTGTGTATAAGCCATACCCGTTTTCTGCGCCCGGTTGAGCTTCTTGCAGTGGCAGGATGCCTGTTAAGCGCTCATCATAGATATTGGCAATAGCGACGCGTCGCTCACGTTCTGCACCGAATATATCTAATTTATCGCTTACCACAGCACATTGAATACTATCGCAACGCCCATTTATACCAACGCGAACCGAAAGTTTACGTTGATTATCAGTACCGTGCCAACGAATTGAACGAAGCACATCAGCAAAGTCTGTGTCAGTTGTTAGAATAGCGCCGCCATCTCCATACCCACCTAGTGTTTTCGTTGGATAAAAAGATGTTCCAGTGATTTCAGCGATAGCTCCTACCCATTTGCCATCTTGTTTTCCACCAAAAGCTTGCGCGCCATCTGCTATAACTCGTAATTTATAAGCATCTGCAATAGCCTGAATGGTGTTGTAGTCTGCTGGCAGACCGTAAAGATCTACTGGCATAATAGCTCTTGCTGTTAAATCGCGACGCGCATTTACAACCTTAATCTGACGCTCAAGGTCGCGAGGGCACATATTAAATGTCTTTGGATCAATATCCACAAATACCGGTGTCGCACCTGCAAGCAAAACAGCATTTGCTGTCGCGTTATATGTAAATCCAGGAATAAAAACAGCATCTCCATGGCCATAACCAAGTGCAATCAAGGGCATAACCAACGCCTGCGTACCAGAGCCGACTGCCACTGCGTCCGCTGCACCAGTCGCCTGAGCTAGTTTTTGCTCCAATTCATCAACCTCAGGACCACCGATATGACGTCCATGGTCTAAAATCGTCGTGAAACGTTTTTCTACTTTTTCTCGAACAAGCTTTTGTTGCGCTTGGAGATCAAAAAACTGAATCGGAGCGCTCTCATCTGCTTGAGGAATGACAACACTTGGTGATTTGGATAGGTCGATTGACATGTAATAATACTCTTACGCTTGTTTGGAGATAGCATTTTCAACGGCTTCGGCTAGTGCAGCAGCGCGTGCACCAGCTTCGCCAGAAATCGGGGAAGGAACTTCATCTATTGCAGCTTGGAAGAAAGCAAAATCAGATTTCTGCAACGGATCCGGTAAAACATCGGAAACATCAAGTTTGATGTCAAAGCCAGTTTCATTTTTAACCGTGCGCGCCAAGAAGTCGATTTCCACGACACCAGATGGGTAAACAATTTTCATTGTCCGCTTGCGTTCAGGTGCACAACGGCTCGCTGTAAATTTTGCAACACCGCCACCTTCATACTGAATCTCAGCATGTGCTTCATCAGTGCATTTTGAGTGCTCGATTTTACCTGAAGCTTTATCAACAGCACCCTTCGCATCAAAAACGGCATTGGCGAGGTCGATGTCATGGACCATCAAGTCAAAAACAACACTCACATCTTCACAACGCCCAGTCGGTGATCTTGGTGCTGCGCGTACGGCCTCAATACTCAGTGGTTTTTCAGGTGCACCTAGAATTCCCATCGCTTCAAAAACAAACCGCTCTTGATGCCCAACTTGAATAGTCGCGCCTTTTTCGTCCGCTAGAGCAACGAGTGTGTCTGCTTCTATACCTGTAAGAGCTAATGGCTTTTCAACAAAAACGTGACGCCCTGCACGCAACACTCGACTAGCAAGCTGTGCATGTGTCGTCGCAGGCGTTGCTATCATAATAGCATCACACACTAAAATCAGCGTATCAATATCATCGACAACTTCACCAGCACCGACTTTATCCACGACTGCCTGAGCAGCTTCGGGATTTAAATCAAAGACTCCCATAAAAACTGCGTTCTCAAACTGAACAATTTTCTGGGCGTGATAGCCAGCAAAGACACCAGCTCCAATTAAACCTACTCTTAACTCAGACACGTAAGCGATCCTTCCAGATCGTAAATTTCGACTCTACCCAACCCTAAAGAAACCAAGACCTGATATACACCCATTACGCAAGTATCTCGTCCATCAAACAGCATTACGATATTTTACATTGCATGCTTAAAACGATACTTTAAATAGGTAGGACTACAAATTTAATACGAATTGATTTGCGAAAAACTCCCCAATGGGTTGAACACATTCATTGGACATGATTAGCATCCTGCTGAGCACGTAAACAGAGAATGCGTCCTGTCACGTACCTCAGAATCTTTTCAATATAGAATACCGGAGATAGGTCATGTCACGCCTGTTTGATAGCTTCATCATGGTTAATTGGAGCGCAACTTCTAAACCAACCACAGGCAAAGACTCCATCTGGATTGGTGCACTTGTACCAGACGCACGCCTACGCTTAACTTTTCGTGCATCAAATCCCGCCACGCGCGAAATCGCATATCAGCAACTTCAAGAATTACTGACGCGCCTTACAAACAGAGGTGACAGAGTGTTCCTTGGGTTTGGCTTCCCACTCGGATTTCCGGAAGGCACATCTAAAAAACTAGGCCTAAAAGGTGACAAGCCTTGGGAAAGCATGCGTGATTTCTTAAAAAAAGAAATGAAAGATAAGCCGGACAACACGAATAATAGATTCGCGTTAGCAGCGCGTATGAACCGCCTCATCTCAGACGGCCCCTTTCCTTTTTGGGGCTGTCCAAAGAGAGATGAACTAACAACTCTCTCTGTAAAAAAACCTCGTGAGCACGAAAGTGGCGATATGAAAGAATATCGCCGCACTGAAGCAGAACTCACAAAACAAAAACTAGCGCGTCCACAACCTATCTGGAAAATCGCATATGCTGGAGCCGTAGGCGGACAGGTTATGACGGGCCTTCCTGTCATCCATAAACTTCGTGCTGATTTTGATAGCCTCCGTATATGGCCGTTTGAACTACCTTTAGAGCCTTTGATAGAAGAAAACCTAGAGGGAATATCAATCGTTGTCGCAGAAGTTTACCCGTCAATGCTTGAGCAAAAGAATGCCGAAACAGAGATTAGAGACGAAGCTCAAGTACGAATCATGGCCGAATATATTGCGAATCTAGACGAAAAAGACCGAATCGCCGCCCTCTTCGAAGGCCCGAAAAAGGGATCAAAAGCGGCTCAAACAGCTGTTTCATCCGAGGAAGGATGGATTTTTGGCGTATAAGCCCCTGTTTATCGGCATTTTCGACAGTTAAAGGCTTTACTAAACGGCCAAACAACTGCGAGATCGCGCCAGTCGCCGCAACAAACGGGCGGCGGATCGTTTTTTAGGAGGGACATAATGAACAAGTCCGAACTTACGAAGCAAGTTGCAGAAGCTGCTAGCATGACTCAATCTGAAGCAGGCCGCGCTGTTGATGCTGTCTTGGACACTATTTCCAGCGAACTTAAAAAGGGTGAGCAAGTTGCACTTGCTGGTTTTGGTACTTTCTTGGCCAAAACACGTGAAGAGCGTCAAGGCCGCAACCCTGCCACAGGCAAGCCAATGACAATCCCGAAGAAAACTTCGGCGTCATTTAAACCTGCCTCAGTTCTAAAAGACCTTTAGAGCTATATTTCACCGAGACGGTGGAATTTATCTTTTTAAGATACTAAAAACGGCGCGCGGCTCACGAGTTGCGCGCCGTTTTCCATTCTAAGAAAATGACCTGACAAATACCGACAACGAGCGAACCTATTGCAACACCTGACATAGCACCCACAGCGCCATATCCTTTGATCAAAGTGAACCAATACACCAATGGCAACATAACCGTTAGATAGGCACCTATGTGGATTGCCGCAGGTATCCAAACTTTTTCCTGCGCTCTAAGTGCTGAAGACGCCACCACCTGTAACCCGTCAAACATCACCACAAAAGCCGCCACTCCGATAACAGGCGCTAGCAACTCAATTGTACCTAGAGTCACAGCTTCCTCACTGCTAGCCATACCTATCGCTAAAGGCATCTGCAAAACATATATAATTGTCGTCACAACAACACCCGCCAACACAGCGGCGAATACACCTAGGCGTGAGGCATTCTTTACACCAATTGCATCGCCGCGCCCAAAACTTTCAGCAACACGCACAGACGTAGCCGTGGCAATCCCTACAAAGAGCATGAAACTGAAAAATATCGGCTGAATAGCGAGTGAATAAATCATGCCTGTCATTGTGCTCGCCAAAGTCGCAATAACGAATGTTAGATTAAACGTTGCAAACTCGGCCATATTCGCGATTGCGCCTCCAATGCCGACAGTATTTTGTCTCAGAAATTCTCCCTTTGGAGCAGGTTTCGACTTTTTAAACCCCGGCGTATAAACAAAAACCAAGATCAATAAGAAGACCGCCGTAAATGCACGAGAGCCAGTCGTTGCCCAAGCAACGCCGTCTGCTCCCATTGGGTCAAAACCCCACCAACCAGCAACTAAAGCTAAATCAAACAATACGTTAGCACCCACCCCCAAATAGGTGATTATCGTTACCCAAACAGGTTTCCTCAATGCTTCCAAATACATTGTCGCGCCGAACACAAGCATGTGAGCAATCATGCCATATGCCAATATTGTCGCTGCTGAGGAGGCCCCTTGAACCACTTCGGCTTGTAAGCCCAACAGATCATACATTGGACGAGACCACATAATAATAGCCAGCATGCTAACAAGGCCTATAGAGCAGCCTACCCACATCCCACGCCGAAACACCCGCCCTGTATCACGATAATGGCCAGATGCATTTAGTTCAGCCGTGAATACCTGCACACCTTGCAAAACGCCCATACCGGCGGCCATACCAATACTCAACAATAACCAAGCGATGGTAATATATGGCACTTCTAGCTGCGCCATTCGACCAAGAACAACCGCATCAGTCACAGACATTATGGGAAGAGAAAGACGCGACAAAGCGACTGGAAACGCCAATTTCATCAGATCAACAACTTGATCTGGTTGCGCCCATTCGGGTAATTTACTTTTAGTTAAAGTCGACATCAGCAAAGCTCCTTCGCTAGCCGAGCGGCCAGCGAAGAAGGGTCTATACCTACTGCGCCGCTAGCGCCACACTTGATTTTTTTGACCGAAGTTTCTCTGCGACTAAGAAAGCTAATTCCAGAGCCTGCTCACCGTTCAATCGCGGATCACAATGCGTGTGATATCGTGATGATAGATCTGCATCCGTTATATCTTGAGCTCCACCTAGACATTCAGTTACATTTTGACCAGTCATCTCAAAGTGAACACCACCCGGGTACGCACCCTCAGTCGACACAACGTCAATAAACTGAGCAACTTCCGACAAGATACGGTCTACAGGTCGTGTCTTATACCCAGATTCAGATGTGAGTGTGTTTCCATGCATCGGATCACAAGACCAGATAACAGAACGCCCTTCTTGCTCGACACGTCGGACTAATTTGGAAAGTCCATCTTCAACTTTATCGGCACCAAATCGCGCAATCAGAACCATTTTCCCTGGCTCATCTTCTGGGTTGAGCGTGTCTATTAAGCGAATCAGCTCGTCTGGATCCAAAGTTGGACCACACTTCATGCCAATCGGATTAATAACACCACGACAAAATTCGACATGCGCTCCATCAAGCTGACGAGTACGATCACCAATCCAAAGCATGTGAGCTGATGTATCCACAGTCTGATTCGGAATTGTTGAATCTTCACGTGTCATCGCCTGCTCATACCCCAGCAGCAACGCCTCATGAGATGTATAAAACTCAGTTTCACTCATAATCGGCGTGTTGTCAGGTGTCAGCCCAATAGCTTCCATAAAATCAACAGCTTCATTGATCTGTGTCGCTATTTTTTGAAATCGCTCGCCTTGGGGTGACCGATCAACAAAGCTAAGCATCCACTTATTCAAATTGTGTAGGTCAGCATAACCGCCGCGAGAAAAAGCCCGCACGAGATTCATTGTGGCAGCCGACTGGTTATACGCGCGGATCAAACGCTGAGGATCAGGCGTACGGCTTTCAGGCGTAAATTCCATTCCATTGATAATGTCACCACGATAGGAAGGAAGAGTTACACCGTCTTTTACCTCAACAGGGCTCGAACGTGGCTTAGCAAACTGTCCTGCAATACGGCCCACTTTCACAACAGGTTTTGATGCAGCAAATGTTAGCGTTACAGCCATCTGCAAAATCACACGGAACGTATCGCGGATGTTGTTCGAGTTAAATTCTTTAAAACTTTCAGCACAATCACCGCCCTGAAGCAAAAATGCTCTTCCGGCAGCAACATCACCCAAACGCGCTTTCAATCGACGCACTTCTCCTGCAAACACCAATGGTGGGTATTGAGATAGTGTTGCCTCAACGTCAGCTAGGGCAGCTGAATTTGGGTAATCTTCTGGAATGTGTTTAGCAGGTTTTGCCCGCCATGAATCTGGTGCCCATTTTGTCATGATGACTGACTTCTTTTTATAAAAACTGAGCTACTGTCATAGCCAACAGCAATGCAATAGAGCAAGGTCTGCTTTGATCACTTAAACAAGAAATTTGCATTTTTCTTAGTATTCAAAGAGTTTCGCGTCTCTTTTTGCTCTTTTATCAGCCGCAATTAGAATAATTTCTACAATTTTCCCGCGCGTTGGCCGACTTCCAAGTTGATTGGACGGATCTATATTGTGCCGTTCAACTATCTTTTTCAATGCAGCAATTGATCTGTTTTTTAAAGCAAATTTTAGACCCTCAGCACCCGCTTCTTTAAACACAACATTAGGATTAAAGCCTGTAACCTGCTCTTCTAATTCACGCGCTTTGGTAACATCTTTTGCTTGCTTTAAGATTTCATCTTCCAGCTTACGGGCAAATGCACGATTTCTTGCTGCTTCATCTGCCACGATACCAAATAGTGATTTAAGCGACTTTTCGATCATAAAAGTCCAACCTTTTCCTGAAACTCAGCTGCAAGGTCTCTAACAATGCCTGCAGCATCTCCATATTTTTGATCAAAACTTCGAGGCGTTTCTGACCACTCACCAGCACGTGCAATATTTTCGTTTTGAGGAACGACTATATCAAAAGTTTTAAAGTCCGACCGTAATGACAGCACTTCACTCTCATGAAGAACGATATTGGGATCATATTTAGTAATCAGAGTCAGAATATTGTCTTCTGTGAAACGCCGTTTTTCCATAGATCGCACTGCGCGGCGACGAAAAGCAAAAATACCTAATCGAGAAACATAGTCAGGGATTGTCGGGATCACCACATACTCAGACATTGTGATAGCCGCTTCAGCAAATAACGATATTCCTGGTGGACAATCAAACAGCACAACATCGTAATTTGACGCAACACTTTCTACAGCTGAAGCCATTAAACGCGTCAAGCGCTCCTGAACAGCAGTAATGGTGAAACCTTGCCGAATAAATTTATCCAAAGCGTCACGCTCAACATACCGAAATTCGGGTGTTGCAACGACTAGGTCGACGACGGGCTCCCCTTGTAAGTCACTAATTCGGGGCGCGATAAATTCATGAAATCTGCGTGGCTCAGTGCCATGCACAAACTGCGCAAAATATGCATCTAGTGTGCGTTCAGACTCCCGTAGCTCAGACCATTTATCCAAACCACACAAAATCATGGATGCATTAGATTGTGGATCTAAATCAACGACCAATACGCGCATTGAAGCTTGAGATGCTAACGCTTCAGCCAACATGCAGACGCTCGTGGATTTCCCAACGCCACCCTTCATGTTCATCACAGACACAATACGCATAATTAGTGATGACTCCTCAAACTAAACAATTCGCAATACAGCCAACAACGAAACCGGTGTATTTACCATATTCTTGGTTCAACGGAATGAAGCACAGGTCAACCACCTTAAGATTACAGCTTGTGTATATTCTAGGCTGACCTGTACTTTTTTTGCAAAAAAGTCTGTTTATGAATTTTTTTTAAGAACCGTATTTTTTCTATGTCGGAACAAATTTAGTCCGCATAGTCACCAACTCTTCTGCAAGAGAAGGGTGCAATGCACATGTATTGTCAAAATCCTGCTTCGTCGCATTCATTTTTACTGCAATACCGACCGCTTGAATGATTTCAGGTGAATCTGGCCCAACGATATGACATCCCAATACAACCTGATCACTGGCGCGGACGACTATCTTCATCAACACACGGGATTGATCTCCAGAAAGCGCATTCTTCATGGGTTTGAAATCTGACTTATAGATATCAATTTCACCATGTTCAGCTCTGGCTTGTTCTTCACTAAGGCCAACCGTTCCGACAGGAGGTTGAGTAAATACTGCTGTCGCTATCTTATCATGATCAAAATGGTGCGGCTTTCCACCAAATTCTGTGTCTGCAAAAGCATGCCCCTCGCGGATGGCAACTGGTGTTAGATTGACGCGGTCAGTCACATCACCAACAGCCCAAATGGACGGCACGTTTGTTTTTGACCACTCGTCAACTTTAATCGATCCATTCGCTGCCAACTCAACTCCAGCGTTTTCCAGTCCAAGTCCTTTTGTATAGGGTGATCGCCCAAAGGCCCCCATGACAATATCAGCATCTATCGTATGACCATTTGACAGTTCCACTTTGTATTGGTGGTCACTATCAGATGTTTTAGAAACCTTTTCAAAAACAGCACTCGTCACAACATGCACACCGGCCTGAACCATGCCCTGATGCACAGCAGTACGGATATCATCGTCAAACCCGCGAAGTACGGTATCTCCACGATAAACAAGGTGCGTTTCAACACCAAGCCCAGCAAAAATATGTGCAAATTCTACCGCAATATATCCGCCGCCACCGATCACAATGGATTTAGGCAATTCTTCAACATCAAAAATTTGGTCTGATGAAATACAGTGTTCGGCACCTTCAAATTCACCTGGAACAAATGGCGTCCCACCCACAGCAACAAGAATACGTTCCGCTGTTACCGTTTTACCTGACTTCACAAGTTTTATTGTGTGAGCATCAACTATTTCGGCACGCTCATGAATTAGCTCAACGCCCGCATTATTTAGGTTGCGCGCGTAAATCCCTGAAAGGCGATCTACTTCAGAACCAAGAGATGTGATAAACGCTTTGTGATCATATGATATCTCGGGAATAGTGTACCCAAACCCTTTGGCATCCTTAAATGCCTTCTGGTATTCGGACGCGTAAACCATGAATTTTTTGGGAACACATCCTCGAATCACACACGTACCACCGGTACGAAATTCTTCAGCTATGGCAACTTTAGCGCCCGTTAACGCAGCAATACGGGATGCACGCACACCACCAGATCCAGCTCCAATGGTGAACAAGTCATAATCATAGCTCATGTGCGATAGCTCCCGCATTCTATTCTTGGCAAACTCAAAGCGTCGAAGTTTATTCTTCTCTAGCTATCGTTTCTGCGCCAATTTCTGTTCCAATGATCACCGCGTCAGCAATATCCAGAAATAATCCGTGCTCAACAACGCCTGGAATTTGGTCCAATACGGCACCTAGCATATCTGGGTCTGGAATAGCCTTACAATGTAGATCCAGAATGTGGTGACCACCATCAGTAAGTAAAGGTCCCCCCCCCTCATTTAAACGTACATTGACGTGAATACCGTACATTCCTAGAATTTCTAATGTCTCTTCAATACGCGCTTTTGTGAGCGCCATACCAAATGGATTAACTTCTACAGGAAGTGGAAATGCACCCAACTGAGCCACTTGTTTGGAAGCATCTGTGATCACAACCATCATGTCAGAAGAGTCAGCAATAATTTTTTCACGTAACAAAGCTGCACCTCCGCCTTTTATGAGCCGAAGCTCAGGATCAAACTCGTCTGCTCCATCTACGGTAAGGTGTATTGTTGGTGCTGTATCCAAATCAGCCATAGGAATATTCAATGAACGCGCCTGAGCTTCTGTAACTTCAGAAGTAGATACACAGATAACATCCAGTCCCGCTTGCACTTTCTTGCCAAGCTCTTCAACGAAAAATGCTGCTGTAGAGCCAGTTCCAAGGCCAAGCGTCATTCCATCTTCCACAAGTTTGAGAGCTTCGATTGCGGCATTACGTTTAGCAATATCTGACATGTTCTAGATTTCCATTCCATTATTTCTTCAAACTCAAGAGGCGTATTTATTGCTTCTTTTTACGTGCGCTCATCACTTCACGAAATTTGGTACTCCATCCCGTTTTTGTAATCTGCTGCCCTCGCGCTAATGCCAAATCACCTGCATTCACATTTTTTGTTACAACAGACCCAGAACCAACCATTGCTCCGTCTCCTATTTTGACTGGAGCCACCAATGATGAATTGGAACCTACAAATGCGTCCTTTCCGACTTCAGTTCTATGTTTGAAATACCCATCATAATTACAAAAAATCGTCCCCGCCCCAATGTTGGCATTTTCACCGACAACACCATCACCTAAATACGCTAAATGGTTGGCTTTAGAACCCTTTTCCATTGTCGTGTTTTTAACTTCGACAAAGTTTCCAACACGCACGTCCTCTCCTATAGATGCGCCTGGACGCAAACGCGCATATGGACCAAGCACAGCGCCCTCAGAAACACTAGCGCCTTCAAAATGGCAAAACGCTTTTATGGTAACATTACTCGCAATTGATACGCCTGGGCCAAACACCACATTTGGCTCGACAAACACATCATTGCCGATTTGTGTATCCCATGAAAAATACACTGTGTTCGGGTCTATCATCCCGACACCTTCTTCCATTAAACGAATGCGTGCTCTTTGTTGGAAAACGGCTTCAGCTTCGGCTAATTGCACACGAGAATTCACGCCGAGAACATCATCTTCCCGACACGAAACAGCTGCAGCTTTCAGTGAACGCTTACGTGCTAATCCAACTAGATCAGTGAGGTAATATTCACCTTTAGCGTTGTCGTTTTTAACCTCACCAAGCAGCTCTTCCATAAGTGGCCACGGCGCAGCCATCACACCAGAATTACATAAACGAACAGCATATTCCTCAGGAGACGCATCTTTTGCTTCAACGATGCGATCTAAACCACCATCTTCCCCCAGAATTAAACGACCATAACCTCCTGGGTCATCTGCCTCAAAGCCCAGAACACTTATCGAAGCGCCTTCCTCAATCGAAGTAAAAGCACCCAATGCTACCTCTTCAGGAATTAGTGGTGTGTCAGCATAAAGGACGATAGCTTCGCCTTCAAAACCCTTCAGCGCAGACGATGCAGCCTGTACAGCAGTCGCTGTTCCAGATTGTGTTTCCTGAACACAAACATTTTCTGCACCAACCAATGTGACAGCAGCTTGATGAACATCTTCAAACTGAGGCCCAACGACAATAATCGTTTTTTCGCACCCTAATTTTGTCGCAAGGTCGGCTGTCCAAGCCATCATCGCACGTCCACCAACCTTGTGTAGGACTTTCGGCGTCGCCGATTTCATGCGTGTGCCTTTACCGGCGGCCAAAATAATTGCTGCTCTAGACATATCCACCCCTCGCTGTCAGTAACTAAATCCCTTAAGATTGCCGGACATTCCTTCAATTGGCTCTCTGTAGCAAGCTTTTCTGTTGCATTTTTTAGCGCCCCAACCAACTCCACTATAAAGAGGTCTCACGCATCATGTTTTTAGACGGTTACACAATAGTTTTCGACCTTGATGGAACATTGGTTGAAACTGCCCCAGACCTACACAGGGCCACGAATGAAATCATGCGAACCGAAGGCCTAAAGGAAGTTAGCCTCAAAAATGTCAGAGCTTTTGTCGGTCAGGGTGCACGAGCACTCATAGAACGAGGTGCCGCGATATCTGGCAAAGTATTCAAATCCGATAAGCTGGACGAATTAACTTCCAAATTTGTTGAAATATACCAAGCCGACATTGCTGGTCGAAGTCATCTTTTTGATAATGTTGAAACTACACTAGATGCCTTGGAAGCTGCAGGCGCTCAATTTTGTGTATGCACCAACAAAAAAACACATCTAGCGGTTCAATTACTAGAAACCCTTAACATCGCTCATAGGTTTAAAAGTATTGTAGGCGCAGATTCTGCCATTCATGCCAAACCACACCAACAACATTATTTGCAAGCAGTGGAAGAAGCAGGAGGCGACCCAAAACGATCGATTATGATCGGCGATTCACACTCTGACGTTGGCGCAGCCCGCAATGCCGGTGCGCCAATTGTCTTAGTCTCATTTGGTTACACCGACATCGCACCAATAGATCTAAATCCAGATGCGATAATCGATGACTTCAATGAATTACCTAGTTCACTTTTGTCTCTTTTGAAGCAAGTAAATTAGTTCATCATCTGACGGTCTACTCTTTGGGCGTAGTCGAAGTTTTTCTCTGAGCTTCCCCTAAGTGAGCCTCCCACACCGGGAGTTGGCATACCGTTCACCATATTGGAACGAATATCTGTTCTAGCTGATCGCATTGCAGGAATAAATCCAGCATCAACCAGATTGATATTCACGTCATAACCGCGGTTTTTCCAATATTCTTCGATCTTGTTTTTAATACGCAAAGCGCCGTCTTCAGTACAAAAATCGCTGGCCATTTTACTTTACTTCTCCAAACCTATCCATTGAATTTACTTCTTGCGTCAATGGTAGAGACAAGTCCCTCTAAATAAACAAGCACTGATATTTGTTGTTTTCTTCACTACTTGAATGAGTTAAATATATCTCATCAAATGGTAAATTCAATAGTTTAAATTAAACTGCATAAAACTTTCAACAAAACTGAACCTAAGCTGAACAAACTTTTATTTGTTCATATTCTATTCATGTAGAGATACATTTTTTATTGATTATCATTATGATTTAACAAAAATTTGAATTTTATTCTGAACGAATAACGGATACAAATTCGAACTGAACAGACATTCATTTTCCGCACCAATTCATTGAGATAGAAACGGTATTGAAAGGCTTGATTGCGAATCGAGCAAAATGCGTACACGCAAGAAAATGCGTGATCCATCGAAATGGGTACAACATTAAAAAATGAACAAGCCCACACTACAGTTCAGCGCAGATCAACGATTTTGAAAAAGAAGATTAATTCAATATCTCTATCGAAAAGCTTGTTAACAAGCGCTCTCCAGCCGACAGATTAACGCCGCCCAATTTATCGAAATTTTCGGAATTAAACGCACCTGCTGAATGCGTCGTCGGTTCAAAGCAAAAATAACCTTCATTGGGAGGCGAATAAACCATAGCGCGTCGCATATTCCGATCAGCCTTAATCAAAAGGTCGATCGTATCATTGCATTTTTCAATATGAGCTACACCATCCCAATTGTCATAATTGTGATCAATCAATTCGAGCTGTTTAATGGGCTTTGATTGCGAAAAATCTAACCGTTCTTGTGCAGCTGCAGGCAAAGCAATAGCTTCAGATTGCATAAATGGAAGATAAACTTCTTTAGCCAAAAAATGTAGTTTCGTATTTTCAGTTGCCAAAAAATAAGGATGAAACCCACACCCCAAAGGCATTGTTTGACGTCCCGTATTCTTCACATCCAGACTCATCGTCAACACACGTCCCTCAAGAGAAAACGACATTTTAGCGTGATACGGCCACGGCCACCATTCAGTGCTGCTATCAAACACAAGTTTACAAGATGAACTGGTCTGACTCTTAACCTGCCAAACACTCTGCCATCCATTACCATGAATAGCATGCTCATCAGCATCCCAATTTATATCAAGTTGGATTTGCTTCCCTTCATATTCAAAAGCACCGTGATGAATGCGATTGGAAAAAGGAATAAGCGGAAACGACCCGGAATTGAGCGGTGATTGATCGACATCAGGAGCCAGCGGACGAAAAACATCACGCCCGTGTGCTTTAAAGAAAGTAACCATTCCGCCAAATTGTGGTGAAAGCCCAAATTCCAAGAATTCATTCTTGAGAATAACAGTCGAGATCATATTTCGCTCTAAAAAAAGGGGAAGAGATCGTCCACACTTACAGGACTTCTCTTCCCACTAAAAGATACGAGAGGTTATACGGGACGATACTCCTCCAGAACGCGAATTGGGAATGCAACCACTCCACGTTATGATAGCGTTACCATATTATCATATCATTTGACAAGCATTTTTACGCATTTTCATTTTCAAAAAATTTTAGAGAAATTATAATTTTACGAAATAGGTGCCGAAGCTGACTCTCTTTTGATCAAAGAATAATCTAACAAGCTGGTTGTTTTAGGGATAACGTTATTATTGCCTTCGTTGATAATCTCACTCAGCAATCTAACAGCCTGCTCAGTCATTTCAGACAAAGGTTGCCTAATTGTCGTCAGGTTTGGCCAAACTGTCGTCGCGATTGGCGAATCATCAAAGCCAACAACAGACACATCTCGTGGAACTTTCAGCCCTAATTCAGACGCAGCTGCAAGGACACCTGCGGCCATATCATCATTACTTGCGAAAATTGCGGTTGGAGGGTTATCTGACTTTAGCAATTGAAGTCCCGCTTCTATTCCTGATCGGTAAGTAAAGAAACCCGGAGTCATTAATTCACCACCAAACGGTAGGCCAGCTTTGCTGACACTATCCTCAAAACCCGCCTGACGAAGAACACTTGTTCTGTGATTGGGGTGTCCCTGAATATACCCGATCCGTTTATGCCCAAGACTAATTAGAAAGTCTGTCATATCCTTGGAAGCTTGAAAATCATCAATTCCAATCTCGTGAGCACGCCCTTCTACGCCGCCACTTTCCAAAAATACAGCGGGAAAACCTTCTGCATCCATAAGGCGTCGAATACCCGCTACATCACTGATTGGAGCAGGTATTATGAGGCCATCCCATGTACTATGAAGGTCTTTTTTTAGAGTGTCGGGAGAAATATCCTCGGGCACGCGGTTCACGATAAGCTGAAATCCGAGCTTACCAACCGCTTCCAAAGCCCCAAGAAGCAATTCTCCTAAATATGCTGATGATGGGTTACCGTACAGAAGACAAATGCGTGTTGTACGACCACTGGCTAAACTGCGTGCCGCCTGATTTGGAGAGTATTTTAATTCCTCCACAGACGACAATACTTTTTCTCGCGTTGCAGATTTTACAATGGAAAGGTTATTAAGCACACGTGACACAGTCATTGGTGATACGCCTGCGTGTTTTGCAACATCGATTAAAGTAATGGATGCTTTTCCACGCTCTTTTTTTGTGGTCACAAATTTGATCCTAATCTCGAAAAATCCTGCAACACCCTCCAAAGACAAATGCATATTGTCAATTTGTACGTGAATTTTTCTTCATATCCATAGACTTAAAATCCAGCGCTACCAGACATGGAAACGAATTTCTCTTGAATTCTATAACTATCTAACAAAATTAGCTTAGACCAAATCCTGAGAACAATTAGATATATATTCTATCCAATTGCTAATTTTAGAATCAGCAAAGCACCCGACTTATTTGAAATTTATGCTAACGCTATCAGCATTACGGGTCAAAGCACTTTTGTAAGCAAGCACACATCTCGCCAATTCAACTCAAGCTAGCGCAATCATTTTAATCAGACTCAGTTTCAAACAGCTTTAAATTGAGCATTACCTAAACGATTACATTACTGCACTTGATACCTTGATATCGAATCAGCTCTACTTTTCTTCTAGATAAGGGTCTTTGCCAGCCCCCTCAATAAAGCGCTGAATATGTTCTTCCAGCACAGGCAATGGCACTGAGCCTATCTGCAACACGGCATCATGAAAATAACGAAGATCAAACTGCGCACCCAATGCATCTTCAGCTTGAGCACGCAGTTTCAATATAGTCATTTCACCAAGATAATATGACAATGCTTGGCCAGGCCATGAGATATAACGATCAACTTCAGTAATGATTTCATGTTCTGCCAATGCTGTATTTGTACGCAGAAAAGCTTGCGCTTGTTCACGGCTCCACCCCTTAGCATGAACACCGGTATCAACAACCAATCTGGAAGCACGCCACATTTGATAGCTCAGCATCCCAAAAATTTCATAGGGCGTCTCATATATCCCCATTTCTTCACCAAGTGTCTCAGCATATAATGCCCAGCCTTCACCATATGCAGAAATATAGTCCTTACGTCGAAATTCTGGCTGGTCATCTTGTTCATGACTTAAAGGTATTTGAAAAGCATGCCCTGGAGCTGCTTCATGTAAGGTCAGCGCAGGCAATGAATAAAGCGGCCTTGAAGGAAGATTATATGTATTTATCCAATATGAACCAGGGCCGCCTCTACCTGAGGTGTAAAACGGCGCGATGTCTGCCGCAACTGGCCTTATTGCAAATGGCTTACGCGGTATCCGACCAAAATATTCTTCAGCTTTTGCATCAAACTTTTTTGCCGTCCAAGCGCCACGCATCAGCAATTCTCGTTCAGTCTTTGCGTAAAACTGAGGGTCAGTGCGCAGAAAGTGTAAAAACTCTTCGAAACTGCCATCAAATCCCGTTTCAGCAATAACCTCATCCATTCGAGACCGTATTTTTGCAACTTCAGACAATCCAATATTGTGTATTTCATCTGGAGTGAGGTCCAAAGTCGTGTATTTACGGATTTGAGCCTGATAGTAATCGGCCCCATCAGGTAAGTCTGTCGCTGCTATAGAAACAACCGTCTGCGGAAGATACTCCTCGATATAAAACTGCGCCAACTTTTCATAAGCTGGTTTTATTTTATCTCGAATAACTCTGCGCGCATCTGCCTTGAGAATGTCAGCTTTCTCCGGTGGAACGCCCGCACCTAAATTTTCAAATGGCGCATAAAAGCTAGTGTCTTCTTCATTCGTATCCACAATATTGAGTATGGATTGTTCTCGCCCCTCTAGTGTCACTCTGGGAGGTGTGAAGCCACGCTCCAAGCCTGCCCTCATATTATCCATCTGTTGATCAAAAAATCTGGGCAAGTCCTCAAGCTTAGCAATAAATTTTATTGCATCTTGTTCGGTTTCCAGTTTTTTAGGAAAGCCATAAGCAATTCTAGACCAAAAAGACGAATCAGAATTTAGCGGTTTTTCAAAGTCACGGAATTTCAGCTCGTCGAGCTTAACAGCAATTTGCCTAGCATAGATTTGGAAATTTATCTGATCGTCTATCGACAATAATGACTGATCAATTTGTTGCAGTTTTATCTGCACACCTTCAAGATATTTTCTCGTCGCGCCCATTCGCACTGAAGAAACGTCATCAAATCTTTGCGAACTATCTATATCAGCTGACTCAAGATAACTCTTGCCTCTTAAATCCCACTCTTCTTGATATATTGCTTCAAACCGAGCGATCGTAGAATTGTCCAATTGATTGGCCACACAACCCGGCATGACCAGCAGACACACAAAACTTAAGCTAGATATTATTTTTGAGGTTCCATAATCGCGCATCTTTACCGCACTCCAGATTGGGACAATCCCAAACGTGCGTGAGAAAAACAATACAATCAAGACTGATTAAAGGCTGAAATTGCAAGAATGCGCGTCAGAATGAATGTCTGCAAGAACGAAGATTTTCGGATAGATCTTACAAAACATCCTTATATTTCAAAGAGAAAGAATGGTGGTCCCTGCAGGATTCGAACCTGCGACCATCCGCTTAGAAGGCGGGCGCTCTATCCAGCTGAGCTAAGGAACCATTATTCAAGACGTCTCATACCAAAACAGATTATAAAATGCACCTGTCAAATGGCAATTAAAACCAGATTAATTCAAACAAACTTTTCGTCTCAACCAGCCCACTAGTGTGTCCAAGGGTTTTTACGGTCTGCCGAAAAGTTTTCTGCGTAAGTTTTAATGATTCGTTTTGGCGCTCTGGGTGTCACGACAGTGAACTCAAGGCCCTCACGTTTCGCATAAGAGATCGCTTCTTCAGAACTATCAAACTTCATCCGCAACTGAGTTTCAGTGCTGTCTGTGCTCGTCCATCCCATTAGCGGATCAATGCTACGTGATGCTGCTACATCCATTTCCAATACCCAAGTATCAGATTTTGCTTTACCAGACTGCATGGCATTTTTAGATGGCTTGTATATTTTGGCCAGCATGGACTTACGCACGCTCCTCACTGAATTGAAACTATTCCTAGTGAATGCCCGTAAACGGGTTAAAATTCAATATCCTTATCGAGAATTACCTACTCATCATCGATAGCATACTGAATTTTACTTACGACTAACGGACATAACTCTGCCATTGAACCAATAGTAGAGGCGCGAATGGGCGTTTCTTTGGCCTTATGCAATACAGCTTGCCAATCTTCATCTCCATGCAGCCCCTCGCCCATAAATAGGCCCACCACATTTATTGCTTCAGAAAAGGTTTGAATCGATTCTTCAGCAAAGGGTTCCTCTTCAAGATAAGCGCATTCAACCGATCGGCCATATTTTTGTTTCAACCGGTCAGCCAAGCGCTCATTGGCAAGACGTGAAGCAGAAGATTTTTTTGATCCATGCGCGACTAAAAGAATCGGCCCCAAAGGAAAACTAATATTGATTGCTTGGGCCAACTCCGGCCAATCGCAAAGAGGGGGCATCACATTAATCGACTTATAGGAATGATTCGCGACAGGCTCATTAACCGCATTTGTGATTTTAGTGAAAAAGTAACCGTCAGAAAAAATCATCGGAATAATAATGAAGCGGCTCCCCGAAGCTGCATCTAGTTTGCGCTCCAAATCACCTTCTTCAGATAACAATGCTATATCACAGGAATGAGGATTGAGTTGCTGTGTGACTTTAGCCGCCAACTCTTTCAAATTTGAGTTGCGTTGCGCACCACGCCTATCGCCATGTGCACAAAAAAGAATATCGGTTTCTGAAAAATCTCTCATCTTCTCTGTATATCAGCCATTGGATATTTTGTGAGGATGATTTTAATTTAAAATGGTCGGGACGGAGAGATTCGAACTCCCGACCCTCTGGTCCCAAACCAGATGCGCTACCAGACTGCGCTACGTCCCGACTATTTTAAATAATCTGCCTAAGCAGTTTAATCTGAACATTTTAGCTAATTCGAAAATCAACTGCGTTGCTCAGAGGACGCTTTGTATCTAAATTTTCGCAGAACAAAAGACCCTAATTCAAGTTTTTTTGCTTAAAAGCGAAAAAACTTTGTCTAAGCTCATCATTAAACGATATTTCTGTCGATAAACGCCCTATTCAGCCGCTTCCACATTGTTGAATATAGCGTGATGCACCACATCGCCCGGTGAAATATCCAACGTACCTGTCGTACCGCCAGCTAATTCCAACACACCTTTTACAGCCATTCCTGGAGAAATACGGCGCTCAGAGTGAGGACGTGCATTACGTGCGATAGCAACCACGACACCATTATCATCCAGGAAAAGCATATCTAATGGGATGAGGGTGTTTTTCATCCACATATTTGGTTCACGCGGTTCGCCAAAATCAAACAACATGCCTGCGTTTTCCGCCAAACTTTCACGAAACATGAGGCCTTGAGATGTTTCTTCTGGACTGTCTGCGATTTCAATATTGATTAGGTGTTCAGCTTCACCTGTATCAACAACCAATGTTCCAGTTTCAAATTTAACACCACTATCTTGAGCACTCACATGTGGAATCGCCATACACACAACAGAGAAAACAGCGATTGCAGAAAACAGATTCTTCAATTTAGGCCTCACAAAGCAATTTACTAGACAACCAGAACAGTTTGGCTTCCTTTGCTACCAATTACCGAAAAAACCTTAAACGACAAGCCCAAGCCTGCTTAAACAGCAAATAGTGATTTAAAAACAAATCGAAAACTACGGCTCGAGACTAGCATCAACGACGTAACTACCTTTAGGGCCTTTACCAATCGTCACCCAAACTTTTTGACCAGGTTCTGCTTCTTCAAGCCCTGCTTTGCGCAGTGTCACCATGTGAAGAAATATATCTTCTACTTCGCCGACGCGATGAACAAAACCATACCCTTTTGTACGGTTGAACCATTTGATAAGAACAGCTTCACGTTCTGCATTGACCGGTGCGACGACAACTTCGCCGCCCTCTAATGATTTAACTTCTGTTACTTGATATCCGCGCTCACGTTTCACAACATCGCAGGAAATCAGCATGCCTTCGACAACTTGTTCGACACCAAATTCACGCAAAATCGAAATGTGTAGCAAAGCTTCCTGACCATCTAATCCATCATCAGGAATAATGAACCCAAAGCCTTTGACAGAATCAAACCACTTTACGCGCCCTGAAATTGAGACTTTCGGTACTTCATTATTGGTAGCTTCGTTTGACCCCTGCTCCATATTTTCTCTTACTTAAGTCCCTGCCGCCTTTAAACCAATTCCTATCCCTATACTAACGCAAGGATAGGCCCCTACAAGACCGACAGCCCATCAGTCTGATCTTAATCAAATAAGTTGTTTTTTTAATATGTCAAAGGCTAAACATTTCCGTGTTTAACCCTACCAAGCAATTCACCAGTCTGAAAAAGCCGAGAAAACATATTTTTTCAACAATAGTCATGCACACAAAGTCGCACGACGCACAAAAAATCAGCTTTATGAATGAGAAAAATCCCAGATCGGGAATTATATTTTCAAACACCTGGCAGTCCCTAGGGGAATCGAACCCCTCTTTCTAGGTTGAAAACCTAGCGTCCTAACCGATAGACGAAGGGACCGCATCGGTGTGAGAGCGCTGTATACAAATGTGCCTTTTTAGATGCAAGTTCTTTTTTCAATTATTTAGAAAAAAAACCATCTGACACCTCAAACTGAACTTTTCCAGCTCCTCTCCACTCATCAGGCTTCAACTTACCGGCCAAATGCATCATTTGCCCCGAGAGAATCGCTTGGCCAAGATCAGCATCTGCAGCTCGAAACGCTATTGCTCTAAGTTTTCCACCGTCTTCTCCTAATATTTCAAAGCTTAAGTGATCCACTCCAACACGTCGCACATTGTGTGACCGCACATTCGCCATAGCAAATATCGGCTCTGGAGAACCTGCACCATATGGTCCAGCCCCATCCACTGAGAGCAATAATTCTCCATCCGCTGATGCAGGAGACAATAATCCATCAAGCTCTAAAACGCGCGCCTGCTCTAATTCCTTTTTAGCTTCAGCTGTGCTCTCTTCCATATAATCTCGAAAAGCTTCCAGTTGGGAAGGTTCAAGTGACAATCCCGCCGCCATAGCATGACCACCTCCTGAAAGAATGATTCCCTCTTTAGACGCCTTAGCAATCAAATTCCCTAAATTTACACCAGCCACAGACCGACCAGACCCTTTTGCAACAGGGCCAAGCTCTTCTCCCCACCCAATAACGATTGTTGGCCTATGAAATTTTTCTTTTAAACGTCCCGCCACAATTCCGATAACGCCTGGGTGCCATCCCTCACCGCCCACAACTATGGCACCTGCATCAGGTTTTTCGACTAGACGTGATTCGGCGATTCGTGTTGCTTCATCTAAAATCTCAGCTTCAATTTCTTTTCTAGCTTCGTTTAGAGCCTGAAGTCGTTCAGCTAATGCAAGCGCTTCTTTTCTGTCTTCAGTCGCAAGCAATTTGGCCGCAATCCAAGGATCACCGATTCGCCCTCCTGCATTTAATCTTGGGCCAAGCAAAAAAGTTGCGTGATAGACTGATTTTGGTGCTTCAACGCCAGATACTTGAGACAAAGCTGCCAATCCAACATTGTCCATGCGTTGCAGCACTTTAAGACCCGCATTTACAAATGCTCTATTGACGCCTTTAAGCGGTGCCATGTCACACAATGTACCTAATGCGCAAAGGTCCAGCCACTTCATTGGATCAGGCAAACCACCAGCTGGAGCCACTGACTTTTGCCTCGCCAACCTATTCAATCCCGCTGTAAGGACGAACACGACCCCTGCCGCCGCCATATGCCCGCAACCTGACTTACAATCAGGTCGGTTGGGATTAACAACAGCTGCCGCAGGGGGAGGCTCACTTTGCATCAAATGGTGATCAAGCACCACAACATCCAAACCCAGACCATGCGCTGCCTCTAGTGCCTCCACAGCAGCAGCTCCACAATCCACAGTCATAACAAGCTCTGCGCCTTGTTCTTTTAGCGATTCAAACGCCTCCACAGAAGGGCCATAGCCCTCCGTTAGACGGTCTGGAACATATAAAATCAGCTCTCGATCCCAAGCTTTGAAATACTTCGTCAAAATTGCCGCCGACGTACCACCATCAACATCATAATCTGCAAGTACCGCACATTTTCGGCCACTCACCAATGCCTCTAAAATCACGTCGCAAGCAGCGTCCATGTCAGCAAAGCTAGAAGGATCAGGAAAAAGGGCCTTCAGAGTTGGAGAAAAATAAGTATCAGCCTCATCCAAAGTCACCCCACGCCCAGCCAGTAATTTCCCAATCAGGTCTGGCTTAGAAAGTCTGCGCGAAATTTCAGTGGCTTTTTCATCATCAACAGGCCGAACTCTCCATCGTCGCCCTGTCAAAGAATGCTCAACACCCAAAAAAGCTGGCCCAGTATCTTCGACAACAAGGTCTTGCGACGGATCAAGGAATGGGGAACGAGACATCTAAACAACCAATCTGTAAAACGCATCTAAGCTTTTAAAAGCAAAATGCTTGATCAAGACCTGTTCTACCCCTTCACACACACTTGTCATCTCATCAGATGCAAAAGAGGCGATTTCCCTACGAGAAACCGCCTCTTTTTAATTCTATTCAAACGAATAATTTTCAACCGGCCAAGTTTAGCCTGGGTATGTAGACTTCACAGTACGCACAACACCATCAAAAGAAGACATCACGACTGAGTCGGTATAAACTTTCCCATTGCGACGTTTCACACCAGACAGCAGACCACCATCTGTTACACCAGTTGCGGCAAAGACTGCATCTTTTGAACAAAGCTCGTGAAGATCGTATTTTTTGTCAAAATCTGTAATACCGATACGTGACGCACGTCCGCGCTCATCATCATTGCGGAATGTAAGACGACCTTGCATCTGCCCACCCACACATTTTAGCGCAGCCGCTGCAAGAACACCTTCAGGTGCCCCACCAGAACCGATATACATGTCAATGCCAGTGTCAGGGTTGGTTGTGTTGATAATACCAGCCACATCCCCATCAGAAATCAAAGAGATGCGGATACCCAATGAACGCAAGTCTTCTATGATTTTTGCGTGACGCGTCCGGTCCAGAACACATACGTTCAATTGATCAACTGAAACACCTTTAGCAGCAGCAACCGCTTTAGCGTTTTCAATTGTTGATTTATCCAAATCAATAACGCCTTTAGGATAGCCCGGACCAACCGCAATTTTATCCATGTAAACATCTGGCGCGTGCAGCAAACCGCCGCGTGGCGCGATAGCAAGAACTGCCAATGCATTCGGCATTGCTTTCGCTGTTAGTGTTGTGCCTTCCAATGGGTCAAGCGCAATATCAATTTCAGCGCCTTTACCCGTTCCAACTTCTTCACCAATGTAAAGCATTGGAGCTTCGTCGCGCTCACCTTCACCAATAACAATGCGGCCCTGCATAACAACTTCGTTCAAAGCTGTACGCATCGCATCCACCGCAGCTTGATCAGCTGCTTTTTCATCGCCGCGACCGACCATTGTCTCTGACGCAACAGCTGCACGTTCTGTTACGCGCACCATCGCATCTGCATATGTTGGATTCAAAGCATTAGAAGTCATTATTGTCCCATTCTTTATTTAGTATCTTAATTACGGCTCTCTATGCGAAACTCATGCCTCAACGCGTAACACACGCGGTTTATCAACACATGTATCCAATTCTTCAACCATGGCAGCTGCAGATTCTGCCGCTTTTCTTGTACATGGATGAGTCATTATAGCTATCGGTGCACCCAATTGCCCTGCACTTGAATCTTGATGCATCTGATCAATCGAAACATCACAAACTGCTAAAGCTTTAGACAAAGACGCCAATGCACCAGATTTATCAGATAAACGGGTACGAATAAACCATGTGGTCTCGGGACCATCACCGACAGCACGCACCATTCTCTCATTCAATTTGGCAACAGGTGTACCAAATGGGGGCGTTGCGGGGCCTTGCAGCACACGCGCAATGTCTCCCATCACAGCTGAAGCAGTTGGACCTTCACCCGCACCTGGGCCAGCCATAGTCACACTTCCCAAAGGCTCACCTTCTACCATAACGGCATTCGTTGGGCCTGTGATTTGCGCAAGAGGATGCTCTGCTTTGTATAAAACGGGCGCAACATTACAGCGCACACCTGAATCGTTTTTGACAGCTTCAGCGACCAGCCTGATACGATATCCCATTTTTTGGGATAAAAGGATATCAACCCCATCAATCTGGTCCACACCAGAAACCAACACTTTTGAGAAATCTGGTTTCGCACCAAATGCCAATACTGACAGGATAAGTGCTTTATGAGCTGCATCCATACCAGAGACATCCAGATATGGATCTGATTCGGCATAACCAAGCTTCTGGGCTTCTGCTAAAACAGGTGAGTATTCCTGCCCAGTCGTCAACATTTCCGATAAAATGTAATTACATGTTCCATTCAAAATACCCGACACGCGCGAGATATTTACGCTGGATAAGCTATCGCGAATAACGCGAACAATAGGAACACCGCCAGCAACAGCTGCATCAAAAAGAAGATGCACATTGTTTTCTTCAGCTAACCTAGCCAACTCTTCACCATGCTCTGCAACGACTGCTTTGTTCGCCGTTACAACATGCTTTCCTGCCTTTAGAGCAGCCTCAATAGAAAGCCGCGCCGGCCCATCAGATCCACCAATCAATTCAACATAAACGTCGATATCATCTGATATTGCCAGTTTCACTGGATCATCTTCCCAGCGGATACCTGAAAGGTCGATACCGCGATCGCGTGTCTTACTTCTCGCCGATACAGCAGAAATTACCATTTCACCCGGCAGACGAAGTGATTCCTGATCATTGACGAGCTTTACAAGCCCAACACCGACATTACCCAGCCCAGCTATTCCTATGCGAAGTTTATTTTGTTCTGTCATTTTCTACTCTCCAGCACTTATGACTGGTTCTGAATTATTTGGGCCAGCTTCAATGAAGCGACGTATATTTCTAGCAGCCTGTCTTATCCGTTGTTCGTTTTCAACAAGTGCAATACGAACATGACCATCACCATACTCGCCAAACCCTGCGCCCGGTGCGACAGCAACATGCGCTTGCTCAATTAAGCGAAGTGAAAACTCCAATGAACCTAGATGACGAAATTCTTCTGGAATAGGAGCCCAAGCGAACATAGATGCGCGTGGTGATGGAACCTCCCAACCAGCTCTTGTGAAACTCTCGATCAGCACATCACGGCGGGACCGATATATCTCACGCATTTCCACAACACATTCTTGCGGCCCATTCAAAGCAGCAGCAGCGGCAACTTGAACGGGCGTAAAAGCACCATAATCAAGATAAGATTTAACGCGCGCGAGAGCTGCAACAAGACGCTCATTACCTGCAGCAAACCCCATTCTCCAACCAGCCATTGCATAGGTTTTAGACAATGATGTTGTCTCAATTGCTATGTCCATAGCACCTTCTACTTGAAGGACTGATGGTGGTGGATCGTCAAAATATATCTCTGTGTAAGCCAAGTCTGACAAAATCCAGATTTCATGCTGCTTCGCAATCCGCACCGCTTCTTTATAGAAATCCAGATCCGCAACCTGCGCTGTCGGGTTTGCTGGGTAACATAATACCATAGCGGTCGGTTTAGGCACGGAATGGCGAATCGCCTTATCCATTCCAGCTAAATATTCTTCCGGTGAATTTGCTTTGATATGACGCATGGAAGCACCAGCAATCAAAAACCCAAATGTATGCAGAGGGTATGATGGGTTTGGCGCGATAATCACATCACCCGGCGCAGAAATAGCCTGCGCTAGATTCGCAAAGCCCTCTTTAGATCCCAATGTCGCAACAATATGCTTATTCGGGTCCAATTCCACACCAAAACGGCGATCATAATAGGCTGCAGCAGCGCGCCGTAATCCGGGAATCCCTCTAGAGGCGGAATACCGATTCGCTTTTGGCTTGTATGCAGTTTCACATAATTTATCGATAATGTGCTTGGGTGTCGGTAAATCTGGATTTCCCATACCAAGATCAATAATGTCCGCGCCCGCCGCTCGTAGCTCGGCCGCTTTGCGGTTTACCTGCTCGAACACGTAGGGAGGAAGACGTCTGATCTTGTGAAATTCCAACTTCATTAGGACACCAGTATTATACTTTCAAAGAGCCTCGCACAATTACAGAGGCTTAGGATAAAAGGTCTTAAACGGTCATCCTGCGCTTTGCACGTAAAATATCTTTTTTTTGCGCGAAATTAGTTTTCTAAGATACCTTTTTCAACTTCGTCCCGCATTCGTTGTGCCCAAACGCTAGGATCTTCTAATCCATCTTCCAAAGCAGTCTTCGCTTTTGGGTCAGATTCTAGGGCTTCTAATTCAGCGTCAAGTTGCGCTTCACCATCAAGTATATGCTGTGGAATAGGCCCGCGCTGAGATTCAGTTGGAATACTGGAAAACTCAGGATATCCTCGGTCTATGGTTTCTTGTTTTTGTTGCTCATACCAAGTTGGTGCATTTTCCTCAGCTGCTTCCAGACGCTCTTTTAAACCGGAAGCACACCCCGCGACAAAAACAGGGATTGCCAATGCGATCGCAATTCGACAAAATTTCAACATATGTTTAACAAACCCTCGAGTCATTCCTGCGAAGCTGAATGAGTGAAAAGAAACACTTACCGAAAGTCTGATTAGCGTGACGATGGAATATGATAAACCTCAAAATCCAGAATTTCATCAATCTGATGAAAATGAAGATTTAAAAGAACGCTTAGTCAGTCTTTCGACAGAGTTTCACAGACTCTTAGCTGAAATTATACATTATGACGACACTACATCCACACAAACTGTGCACATGTTTATGGCTCTGGACACATTACAGCGCAGTTTTGGCACAAATTCTAAGAAACTCATTCAAGCCCAACAAGATTTAGCACAACGCCTTGCAAATGCAGCAAAAATCACTCTAGACCAAGACACAAATGCCCTTCAGGAAAACAATCATTCTGAAACACAACGTATTGAAAACTCTAGGTTTTCAGATCATCTTTGGCAAAAATATCCCTTGTTTGACTTTCTCAGTCAGTCCTATCTTGTCTGTACAGAATGGTTGAGAGATCTCATTACTCAGGCTGAAAATCTATCCGATTCCGAAAGACAAGAAATTCAATACTATTTGCATCAATTGATGACATCTCTTTCACCGGCAAATAATTTTTTCACAAACCCGGTCGCTATTCAAAAATTTGTTGAAACAAAAGGCCGTTCACTCGAAAAAGGGCTTGAGAATTTAATTCAAGATTATGACAGTGATTACAAACACTTAAACATCAGCCAAAGTGATATGAATGCATTTGAAATTGGCAAGCATGTCGCCACCACCAAAGGCCAGATAGTCTTTAAAAACGAACTGATCGAACTCATTCGTTTCGATGCATCTCAAGGTAAGGTTTATGAACGGCCCCTTTTGATTTTTCCACCTTGGATCAACAAATATTATGTTCTTGATTTACAAGCAAAAAATTCACTTATTGCATGGTTACGCGACCAAGGATTTACGGTGTATGTCATTTCTTGGCGCAATGGCGATAACGTCACCCGCGACCTCAATTGGGACGATTATGCAGGACTAGGCGGATTAGCTGCAATCGAATATGTTTATGAAGCGCACAAAACTGCCATTAATATCGCCGGATATTGCATTGGTGGCACAATGCTTTCAACGCTATCTGCATATCTATTTAAGAAAAAAGACCAGCGTATCAACAGCTTAACATTTATGTCAGCTCAAACTGACTTTTCTCAAGCTGGCATGATGAATGTCGTGGTTAGCGAAAAAACATTTTCCGACACTGCCGCCGCAATAGTCAAAAATAAAGGCCTTATGCCCGGTGAACTTATGTCGGATGGGTTCAACACATTACGGCCTCAAAGGCTTATCTGGCAGTGCGTTGAAAACAACTATCTTCTGGGAAATGACGTAAAGCCATTCGATTTATTATTTTGGAATGGTGACCAAACCAATATTCCCGGTCCTCTTCACCTTACTTACTTGCAAAATTTTTATCTAGAGAATCAACTCCCTAAAGGTGAATTCACGATTTTTGACGAGAAAGTTTCACTTTCAGATGTTACATGCCCAGTCTTTATTCACGCTGCCGCAGGCGATCACATTGCGCCTTATGAATCAGTCTACAAAGGCAGGCACTTATTTGGAGGACCGACAAAATTCATCCTCGCAGAATCAGGGCATATCGCAGGCGTCGTGAACCCTCCTATCAATAATAAATATGGCCACTGGAGCGGCGGAACGCCTACTTTAAAAACGGGTGCGGAATGGAAGGCATCAGCAAAGTACCAAAAACGCAGCTGGTGGCCCGCTTTGGCCGAATGGTTATCCCAACACTCAGGCGAGAAAACAGCTCCTCCCCAAACTATTCCAGGTGCACCTCCAGCACCCGGCGAATATGTCAAAACCAAATTAGCGGATATTCACCAATGGCGAAAAAGTTAATGCTGAAATCCCGCCTCATGCATTGAACGCTTTGAGAATCCTCATTGCAGGCGTACAAGCACTTCGCCACATAGAGGACGGGAAAGCTATGTCTAAGATTAGGTTCACACTTGAGCACCTAAAGCCTCATTTAACGACAAGTTTTCTTATCTGTTTTGCATTCCTGCTCAGTTATGCATCTGCCCATTTTGTTGCCCTGCAAAGTAGTCAAATCTCTGCTAAACAGGAGATTGAAACGGATGCAATGCTTTTGAATGCTGCATTAGAAAAAACTGACGCTGACTTACAAGACCTTATCGAATGGATAGATTCGCAAGTGCAAATGCAACGCTACCCTGCTGAAAAATTGTATTTTTTAGCCGATTCCGAACGCAACCGAATCACTGGTAATTTAAAGGCTTGGCCTGAACACGCCCAACCTTACAATGGTTGGCATCAATTTAATGGATCTGAGACAGGTATTACAATTGGTCCATCGTATGCGCGAGTTTCTTCGATTAATATTGATGAGACAACAAAACCATACAAATTACTTATCGGACGCCAAACCCCTTCTACGCCGTTTGTTTTTCAGAAAATCTGGCCAGTATTTTTATCTTTGGCACTTATTTTTGGAATTTGTGGTGGATTTATTTTTCAAGCTCAAAAACCAAACAAGGATTAAAAATCAAGGGAAGTTCTAGCTCTATAATTAGGCATTAAAAGTGATGTTCACCAAATCTACTTGTATTTTTTTTTGTAAAACACCCTAATGTAATCAAAAAACATTCAAGGGAATAGGAGCCAATAATGTCCAGCATTGATCAATACTTCAAAGACTGGGCTAGCAAAGTAATTTTATCCTCGGATGACGCTCCGCTCATATTTGTATCCGGCGCACAAGGAATTGGTAAATCAACAGCGATGAATGCAATCGCAAATGCTTTTGATAACCAAATAGCCATTCTGGGAATTGACGACTTCTATCTCACAAAAGCTGAACGCCAAGCCTTAGCAAAGGACACATCCCCCCTTTTTGAGACTCGCGGCCCTCCGGGTACGCATGATCTTGTATTATTGAACAAGAAAATTGACGAATTACAGTCAACAAATTCTGCATCTATCACGAAAATTCCATCATTTGACAAAATTACAGATGATCGCAAATCAGAGAAGAATGACCATATTTTCAATGGAAAAGCCAAAGCCATAATTGTTGAAGGCTGGCTAGTTGGTGCAAAGGCTGAACCAGACAGCGTCACTGAATCTCCTATGAATGAAATTGAAAACACCGAATCAGCATTAAATTGGCGCAAATACCAAGAAGACCAATTAAGTGGCCCGTACGCAAAATTATGGAATCGTTCACCACATTTTTTTCATTTGAACGCCCCAAGTTTCGAAACTGTTTTAAATTGGCGAATAGAACAAGAAGAAACCACGCGAGGACTTCCTAAAGGAGAGCTTCCGGAGGAAATACGCGACTGGGTTAGAAGCTTTATCCTTTATTATGAAAGGATCACTCGCCGTATGCTAGACGGAAAAAAAATGTCAGGTGCTCAATTGTTTGTAGACAAAAACAGAACCGTCATCAAATTCGAGGAAAGGTAGAATGCCCAACCTTATCGTTTTTACTGATTTGGACGGTACTTTACTCGATCATTCAAACTATAGCTATGTTTCAGCTAAGCCTGCTTTGATTGCACTTAAAGAGCTTCAAATACCTCTAATTCTTGCCAGTTCAAAAACATCCGTTGAGATAAATTCACTACGTGAAGAAATTGGTTTCAGTGATTGTCCTGCCATTGTTGAAAATGGTGCCGGTCTACTTGCCCCAGGGCAAACCAGTTTTGAAACGCAAGATGCATCCGATTATACACGGCTTACACAAATCATAGCCAATGCCCCAGAAAAACTTCGCCAATTCTATAAAGGCTTTAATGACTGGTCCATTGAAGAACTAGTGGAAATTACAGGCCTGCCCCGTGGGAGTGCCGTCAACGCTGCTAAACGCCAATTTTCTGAACCTGGCCTATGGACTGGGACAGACGAAATGAAAGAAGCATTCTCCGAATATTTATCTCAAAACGGTGTAAGTTACCGCCATGGTGGCCGCTTCATGACTTTGTCCTTTGGTGCAACAAAAGGCCAGCGCATAGAAGAAATCTGCCTTCGATACACAAAACCTGACAAACAGATTATTTCTCTGTCTTTAGGAGATGCTCCAAACGACGTCGAAATGCTGCAAGCTACAGACTATGGTGTTATTATCTCCAATGAGCATTCAGTTGGCATTCCCGAGCTACCTGAAGAATCTAATGGCAAAATTATACGTACGACTAAAACTGGGCCAGCTGGTTGGAATGATGCCGTGCTTGACTTCATCTCCAAACATTCAGGCTCTAACCCCCAAATAAAAAACACCCCAAAGACCGAAAGCGAGAAAGACATTGGCTGATTTTCATCAAAACGGACACGTCGCAACGCTCCATGATCTACGCCGCGTGAATCCTGAGACAATGGAACGCGAATTAGAACAGTTTGCTGAAACGCGTAAAATCACACTTATTCTGCCATCTCTGTATTCAGAATTACAAGGTGAAGCACTCGGCAAAATCATTGATGAGTTGAGTTCTGCAAAATTTATCAACAGGATCGTAATTGGTCTTGATCGGGCAAATGAAGCCGAATATCGCCATGCAAAAGAATTCTTCTCGCGATTACCTCAAGAGCATGTCGTTTTGTGGAATGACGGTCCTCGTTTAAAGGACGTTGATTTACGATTAGCTGAAATGGGACTTTCACCAATTGAACCAGGAAAAGGACGTAATGTCTGGTTTTGTATTGGACACACTCTATCACGTGGAGATAGCGACATTGTTGCCCTTCATGATTGTGATATCGTCACATACACTAAGGAGATGCTGGTTAAGCTGCTATACCCAGTTGCAAACCCTAGCTTCCCTTACCTGCTTTCAAAAGGTTTTTACCCAAGAATTGCCGATGGTAAGTTCAACGGGCGCGTCAGCCGCCTTCTCGTAACTCCCATACTTATCGCTCTCTCAAAAGTTATTGGGGAACGTGATTATCTGGACTACTTATCTGCGTTTAGATATCCTCTCGCTGGTGAGTTTGCCATGCGCACGTCAATTCTTTCCGACATGCGTATCCCGTCCGATTGGGGACTGGAGATTGGTGTTTTGTCTGAGGCTTGGCGAAATCTAGCTCCCAAAACCACTTGTCAGGTGGAAATATCTGATGCTTATGATCACAAGCATCAACCGCTGTCTGAAGAAGATGCGTCAACCGGCCTTTCTCGAATGTCGATTGATATATGCAAAGCTCTGTATCGCAAGCTAGCCGCCGATGGCACAGTTTTCACTATGGAAACATTCCGCAGCCTGAAAGCAACCTACTACCGTCTCGCTCTGGACCTGATCGAGAATTATTACAATGATGCGATTATGAATGGTCTTCACGTAGACCGTCACGCTGCTGAAAAATCAGTTGAGTTATTTGCTTCTAACATCATGGAAGCTGGTGAAATATTCCTTGAAAACCCAATGGAAACACCTTTCATTCCCAATTGGAGCAGGGTGCACGCAGCAGACCAAGACCTCATGCGTGTGATGTCAGAATCAATTATGCAAGATAATGAAGACTACCAACCCTAAGCTAAGCCACGCAGAGTCAGCCCCGCTAAAATATGCGGGGCTTTTTCCTATTTTGAACGATTGGTTATCCACCGACACTGATATGGCGCAAAAGTGATTTCAGATGTGTGCTCGTTCACTTTTTCTCCAGATAGTAAATCAAACCAGTCATGTCCACCAATCAGATTGATCGATACAGCTGGAATGGTCAGCTCTCTATCTGTTACATTATGCAATGCGAAAATTGATTGCGAACGGTCATAGCTTTGACGCCAGAAACCAAAAATATCATCCCCAAGCTGCATGGTAAATTGAGTAGCGTTTGGATGAAATGCCTCTTGTTTACGGCGGATCTGAATACGGGCTGTCATTTCTGATAATACACGTGCATGAGAGCTATTTTCATCGTCAAGATAAGCTCGCAAATCAGGATAATTCCAGCGCCGTCTATTAATTGCGCGATTTATACCCGTCTTTTCAACACCGGCCATGTGATTGTGCGTTCCAATCAATGAATGGATGTAGAAAGCTGGAATTCCTTCCAGTGCCATAACAATAGACTGACTGCACAAGAAACGTTGAAGCTGAAGATCATCCTCACCTTTGAGCGTCCCCTTCAATGCATCGAAAAATGTGACGTTCAACTCATAGGGTTTCTGACCGCCATCTGGCGTCGAGCGCATGGAAACCAAGCCACCAAATGATTTTACTGTTTCAATAACATCATTGATTTCTTCTTCATCGAGCAAGCCTTCAGCCGGTCTCATTCCTATACCATCATGAGATGCTGAGAAATTTAGATAAGCACACCCCATTTGCGCAGGTGGCATCGCCATTTGCCATTGGTTTAAATGACGTGAAGACCCACTCAGCAAAGCCTGCAAAATCAATGGCGGTAGAGAAAAATTGTAAACTGCATGCGCTTCATTCCTATTTCCAAAATAGGATAGGTTTTCTGTGTTTGGCACATTCGTTTCTGTCAGAAGGATCACGTCTTCTTTGGCAAAATCCAACAACAAACGCATGAGCTGAACGATTGCATGTGTTTGAGGAAGATGAATGCAATTCGTGCCAATTTCTTTCCAGATAAATGCAACAGCATCCAGCCTGATTATTCTAACACCATTATCGACATGCAGGCGCATTATCCGCAAAAATTCCAGCAGAACTTCAGGATTGGTAAAATCAACATCAACTTGATCGTGGCTAAATGTGCACCAAACGTGCTTACTACCTGAAGGAGTTTGCACTTCCCGCAACAATTCATTGGTACGCGGACGAACAACCTCACTCAAATCATCATCAGGACGCGCCTCAAAGAAAAATTTGTCATAAGGCTCATGACCTTGCCGATAGTCGTTAAACCACTTGCTTTGGCTAGATACGTGGTTCAACACTAAGTCTGACATCAGTTTAAAACGCTTTCCAATACGTTTTATATCTTCCCACTCTCCAAGCTCACTATTGACTGAACGATAGTCAGTTACCGCAAAACCATCATCTGATGTAAATGGGAAAAAAGGTAAAATGTGTACGCCAGTTATAGTGTCCCCTAAATAGCGCCTTAAAAAATCCTGTAATAAATCTAACGGCTTATGCTTCCCGTCTTTTATCGAATTTCCATAGGTAATGATCACAGCATCATCTTCGGACCACAGTCCGATATTGCTTGGCTGACGTTGATCAGTGCGTATTAAATCACTGTCTTCCCAATACGCTTCGATAATCTGCTCGATAAGGGAATCGCAGTCATGCTCAGGATAAATGAAGCTCACTAATTCAGTCAGCTTAGTCTTAAATGCTACAGAAATATCCAGCATAGAATGCTCCGCCTTATGCACGCGCGTCTTAATTGAAAAATTGCGCCCTCGTCCTACTGACATCAATAGATGGCAATAACAGTCAATAATTTAATAGACGACTGCCAGAAGATTGAACGATGGTTTGAGTTTATATTGAAATTACGTACATAAAGAAGGCAGACAATCAATATCACCTGCCTTTCTTATTTATCGGGTTATTTAGTAAGTTTTGCCCAATACGCAGAGTAAGCTGGTAAATCATGAGGCACTTCCCAGCCATCACTCATACCGTCATGACTAAACATGACCTTCCAACCCTTTCCAAGATGGTGATTCCATTTTGAATGTTTATCGCTGAAATTGTAGACACACATAATGTGCTCTTCGTCATGTCGTCGCATAAACGCCAATACAGAGGAATTATGCGTATCCATAAATGTCATCGAACCGAGTCGAAGCGCCAAAGTTCTCTTTCTTACACCCATCGCATATTTGGTGAAGCGCAACATACAGGGAATATCATCAGTTTGAGTATCAACAGCTAATTCAGCTTGTTTTGGATCGACTGGTATCCAAGGTGTCCCTGTTGTGAAGCCCGCATGATCTGCATTTTTATTCCACGGCATCGGCACCCGCGCACCATCTCTCCCCAACGTCCTCGGCCAATTCGCAATAGCTTCTGGATCTTTCAGATGTTCAAAAGCAACCTCACCCTGAGGTAATCCCAATTCCTCACCTTGATAGATAAACGCGTTCCCACGCAGTGAAAGCAGCAACATCATATAATTACGCGCTGCGAACCAACGGTTTTCTGGCTTTGCCCACCGACTAACCGCACGTGGTGCATCATGATTTTCAAACGCCCAAGACGGCCAACCTTCGCCGTCTTCACCTATCCAATTTCCAAGAGTTCCTCGAACCTTGTCCGCAGAAACGGGAGGCCCATCAAGAAAATCAAAACTATATGCAGAGTTCAAACGCTTATCACCATACGTGTAATCGCGCATTTCCGATAAAGCTTCATCTCCTCCAATTTCGGCAACAGTAAAAATCTCGCCGTGCTTATCAAGCTCTTTACGAATACGTTCCATAAAAAGCGGGATTTCTGGTTGTGACTGATTGTGGATACGCTTTTGCATATCAAAAGGACGCGTAACACGAGACCTTTCCAAATTTGAAGGAGGGTTATCTGTCATCGCACGGTTATGCATAGCAAAGTTTATGGCATCCATACGAAAACCATCAACACCGCGATCTATCCAGAAACGCATAATTTCCAAAATGGCATTCTGCACATCCAAATTATGCACATTCAATTGCGGTTGTTCTTTTAGAAAATTGTGCATGAAATACTGTTGGCGGCGTGCATCCCATTCCCATGCTGGTCCACCAAAAACAGATTGCCAATTATTGGGCGGCATTCCATCAATTTTTGGATCAGCCCATACATACCAGTCAGATTTTGCATTCTTTCTGCTTTGGCGGCTCTCTTCAAACCAAGCATGTTGATCCGAAGTATGAGCATAAACTTGGTCAATAATAATCTTCAGCCCACGACTATGAGCCTGTTCAACCAAGTCATCAAAATCATCTAAGGTTCCAAATGTGGGATCAATCTCTTTATAGTCAGAAATATCGTACCCATAGTCAGCCTGTGGAGACTTAAAAAACGGTGATAACCAGATGGCATCGACACCCAATGATGCAATGTGGTCCAGTTTTTCAATACACCCTCTCAAATCTCCAATACCATCACCGTTGGAGTCGTAGAAGCTGCGCGGATAAATGTGATAAATAACAGCCCCTTTCCACCAAGGAGCTTTGTCTGAGCTCTTTTGTCCAAGTTCAATTTCTGAAGGGGTCACAATATTCATAACTTACATTTCTATCGGTAATTGAAGTCTAATTGGTTTCAAATTGAATTTAGTATTGATAATATCATCTATGCAGCATGTTAAAATAAGGGCCGTTTAATAAAAAACGACATTCACAGTCCGCGGACTTATGGTTTGGGTACTTCCACAACGAATAAATGTCTGATGACGATCAGTCCTGTTGAAAAGTATTAATGCATTTTTAGAGGTCAATTCCATAACAAACGCCCCCATATCAGGCTTTTCCCAGTCAAGAACAGTCATTTCTTCACCATCAAAGCGCCGCCAGACAACATCTTGCTCCGCCCAAAAGTGAACATCATCATGTAGACCTAGTTTTTTTCGAACTTCAGACAATTCTGAAACATGACGCTCAAGCTTCTTGTCCCGCTTTGACCAGTCTAACCAAGTAATCTCATTATCCTGAGCGTAAGCATTATTATTACCTGATTGACTGCGTCCGAATTCGTCACCGGCTGTCAGCATAATACAACCTTTGGAAAGGAAAAGTGTCGATAATATCGCTTTTAAATCAACACGCCTTTTATTCAAAACAGACTGGTCGGCAGTATCGCCTTCTACGCCATTATTCCATGAAATATTATCATTGTGGCCGTCGCGATTATTCTCTCCATTTGCATAATTATGCTTGTCTTCAAATGCCACCAAGTCAGCGAGTGTAAATCCATCATGAGCGGCGACAAAATTCACAGAACGCGTCTTTGAAGGTTTATCCTCATCCAGATTTTGATAAACATCAGACGATCCACAAAGCCGCGTTGCAAATTTCCCAAGTGCATCGGCGTCACCTCGCCAAAAACGTCTTACATCGTCACGATAAGCATCATTCCATTCGAGGAAACGTGACGGAAAATTACCAAGCTGATAACCACCAGGTCCGATATCCCAAGGCTCAGCAATTAGAACGCAATCATTGAGCACATCATCTGCCAACATCTCCTGAATGAGACTGGCTTTGGCGTTGAAATGGCCCCCATTCGCATCTTCACGGCCCAGTGCTGGCCCTAAATCAAACCGATACCCGTCTATACCTGCGAATTTCACGAAGTACCGCATGGAATCAAGTATCAAACGGCGTACAACAGGATGGCTACAATCAATGGAATTGCCGCATCCAGTATCATTTATCAAATGTCCAGGCTGACCATCATGTGTTCTAAAATATGATTTGGCATCTAAGCCTCTAAAACTCAGTGTTGGTCCGTAGACGTCGCTTTCTCCATTATGATTGAAAACAACATCTAGAAACACACTAATATCTGCGTCATGCAACGCTTTCACCGCAGCTTTTAATTCCTCTAACCCACCCGGCGCTAATTTGGGATCAAGCGCAAAATAGCTAACAGGATTATACCCCCATCCATTGTGCAGGTTCAAAGGTGCAAGATGACGTTCATCTATCCATGCATTGATTGGCATAAGCTCCACAGCATCGACACCAATCCGTTTTAAATGCTTAATCACTGATGGATGCGTAAGGGCAGCAAGAGTGCCTTTTTTAGTCTTTGGTATTTTGGGGTTTAGTTTTGAAAAACTATTGACCTGAAGCTCATAAATCAAACCGCCATCAGGAAACTTTTTATGAGCGTTTTCAACTTCAAGCGGAGGCACGCAAACAACCGCTTTGGGCATCAATGCAGCAGTATCAATTTCTGCATCACGATGCGCCGCCAGATCCGCATGATATACGAAAGCTTGATTGATTTGGGTTGCATAGGGATCCAAAAGCAATTTGTTTGGATCAAACCACAAACCATTTTCTGGGTCCCAGACACCATCAGCTCGATAGCCGTATAAACATCCTTCGTCAGCATTTTCGACGAATGCTGACCAATACCCCTCTTCATCCTTTGTCATCAGAATGCGATCAGTTTCATGATCACCATCAAATAAACAAACATGCATACTTGATGCTTCAGGAGACCATACGCAGAAATGCACCCCATCGGGAAGTAAACGCGATCCAAGGTGTAATTTTAGATCAGGGTTGATCATTGATTTTCTCTAAATCTCTATAGAGCAGCTCGAATTGCTCGAGAAAGTGGCCGAAACGTTTTCTTGGCATCGTAATTTGCAATAACTTGACGATATAGATCTACATAGCGCGCTGCACTTCGTCCCCAAGAAAAGTCCGACCTCATACCAGCGCGCTGCATAGATTTCCAAGCAGTTTTGTCATTGTACAACTTTATCGTCCGAACGACAGCTTGTTTCAAATGAAATGGGTCGGGCGGGTAAAATTGCACACCAGTCGCACACCCAAGAGATACCGATGCTTCATTGGCGTCAATAATCGTGTCTGCAAGCCCGCCAACACGCGTAACCACTGGAACACACCCATAACGAAGCCCATACAATTGCGTCAGCCCACACGGCTCAAAACGCGATGGAATTAAGATTGCATCACCACCAGCCTGCATACGATGGGCAATTGGCTCTTCATAGCCAACTTTGACTCCAATCCTGCCTGGGTGACGTTGCGATGCAGCAAGAAAACCACGTTCAATTGCATTATCTCCCTGACCGAGCACCGCAAATTTTGCCCCCATCGGAACCAGCTCATCCAACAGCTCTAGGAGCATATCTACGCCCTTTTGCCATGTCATGCGGGAGCAAATAACAAACAGAGGGTCTTCATCATGAAACAGGCCAAACTCTGTCTCCAGATCAAACCTGTTCTGACGCCTCATCTGATAATTACGTGCCGAATATTGTTTCGTGATATAAGGGTCTTCAGGCGGGTTCCAGACATCATCGTCGATCCCATTCAAAATACCATATAGATCATTCTCACGATGATTAATTAGTCCATCCAGACCCATGCCATTTTCAGGGCGCCGAATTTCACGCGCATAAGTCGGACTAACAGTCGTAATTACATCAGCCGAACTTAGCCCTGCTTTCATATAGCCAATGCCGCCATAATATTCGACGCCATTCATAGCCCAAGCTTTTTTTGGGAGACCAAGCTTTTTGAATATTTTAGCATCATACCTGCCTTGAAAAGCAAGGTTATGAATCGTCATGATCCGAGGAATATTACCAAAGTTGGCGTATCGCACATATGCAAGCGACAATGCAGACTGCCAGTCATGCGCATGAATGACTTGCGGCTCCCACTCTTTCAACTTTCCAAGTGCAACGTCCGCAGCAGCTTTAGATAATGCCCCAAACCGTTGCCAATTATCTTCCCAGTCCGCACCATTTTCATCAAGATAGGGGCCACCTGGTCGATCAAAAAAATCAGGACAATCCAATACATAAATTTTATGGCCAGCAACTTCATCTGCCAAAATAGCAGCTTTGCTTCCAAATAAGTTGTTGTAGGTTTTCACTACACGTGGATTTTCCAATTTACTCATCACCGAACGGTATCCGGGGAGGATTGAACGCACTTCCACGCCCTGATCTTTTAGTGCTAACGGCAGCGCACCAGTGACATCAGCCAAACCGCCGGTTTTGATCAAAGGATACAGTTCCGAAGTCACAGATAACACACGAATGGGACCACTCATCCCACTATCAGATTTCTGCGTATTAATCTGCGACTCTAAAAAATCGAAACTTTCTTTTGTCTTCAAAGCTGGTGCGGCCACAATCATTACGACTCCAGTTTTAAGATCAGCGTTCCTAGCGGCGGAATATTCAAATCGGCAATTCCATTTTGATCAGTTTGTATTTTACCCAAATTCCCCACCCCTGATCCTCCATAAGTATGCGCATCTGTATTCAAAATTTCTTTCCAAATACCTGCATGAGGCAATTTAATTTTGTAACTATTGCGTACCATGGGTGTAAAATGACTAATTATTAGGATAGTTGGCGCATCAGGTGCTTTTCTTTGCCACGCAAACACGGAATCAGCGGCGGCATCCACAAGTACCCAATCAAAACCTTCTCCTTCACAATCACGTGCATGCAGCGCAGGCTCAGACTTATAGATATTGTTCAGATCACGTACTAAGCTTTGTACACCTTGGTGCGCCCCATATTCTAGCAAATGCCAATCAAGAGAGCGTTTTTCACTCCATTCATCTCGTTGAGCAAACTCTTGCCCCATGAATAAAAGTTTCTTGCCCGGATACCCCCACATAAAGGCATAATAAGCGCGAAGAGTAGCAAATTTTTGCCAATCATCCCCCGCCATTTTATTCAGCAAGGATCCTTTGCCGTGCACAACTTCGTCATGGCTTAAAGGCAATACAAAATTTTCAGTAAAAGCATACATCAATCCAAATGTAATTTCATTGTGGTGATGCTGACGATGAACTGGATCACGTGCGAGATAACGCAACGTGTCATTCATGAACCCCATATTCCATTTGAACCCAAAACCAAGCCCGCCTTCATGCACTGGATGAGAAACTTTAGGCCAAGAGGTAGATTCTTCAGCCATTGTCAAAATACCTGGATGACGGCCGTAAACTTCCTTATTCATCAATTTTAGAAAATCGACAGCCTCTAGGTTTTCACGACCACCAAATTCATTTGGTATCCACTCACCCTGTTCCCGCGAATAATCCAAATATAACATCGACGCCACTGCATCAACGCGAAGACCATCAACATGAAAATGTTCAGCCCAAAACAAAGCATTGTTGACCAGATAGGACACAACCTCTTTGCGACCAAAATTAAATATCGCAGTATTCCAATCAGGGTGAAATCCTTTGCGTGGATCTTCATGCTCATAAAGTGCCGTCCCATCAAACCGAGAGAGACCATGAGCATCCGTTGGAAAATGCGCTGGCACCCAATCAATCAAGACACTTAAACCAGCTTTGTGTGCGCCTTCCACAAAACGCGCAAACCCGTCAGGGTCTCCAAAGCGTGCTGTGGGTGCATATAAGCCAGTCGTTTGATATCCCCAACTTGGATCGTATGGAAATTCACTGATTGGCAAAAATTCGATGTGCGTAAATCCCATATCTAAAACATATGGAATTAGTTGCTCCGCCATTTCATCCCAGCTTAAAAAGCCGCCATAGCCATTTTTGCGCCATGAACCTGGATGCACTTCATAGATGGATATCGGCAATCTACGCGCATCCGCATCTGCCCAATATTTACGATGCTCATCATCATTCCATTTGCGTTCTGACGGACCTTTAACAATAGAAGCAGTATTGGGCCTTAATTCAGATTTATAGGCAAATGGGTCGGCTTTCAGCGGAAGCGTATTTCCGTCTGGTCCAACAATCTCATATTTATACGCTGCACCATCACCAATGTCGGGTAAGAAGATTTCCCATATACCCGTATCCACACGTTTGCGCATTTGATTGCGGCGATTGTCCCATTTATTAAAATCCCCAACGACAGATACGCGTTGAGCATTTGGGGCCCACACAGCAAAATGAACACCTTTAGCTCCTTCGTGTTCAATCACATGTGCGCCGAGTTTATCAAACAATCGCAAATGCGAGCCCTCTGAAAGATAATAATCATCCATCGGGCCAAGAACAGGACCAAAACTATAAGCATCAGCTATTTCATATGTGCCGCCATTTTCATATTTCGCCACATACCGAATGGGTTGACGTTTCTTCAATGCAACTGAACCTTCAAAGAGGCCTGCATCATCAATTCTAGTCAACTCACCAACGCTTTTTCCTGCCAAAGTGTATGCTTCCACATGAATAGCATCGGGAAATAGCGCACGCGCAATAAACCGCTTCGTTTTATTGCCATTATTATCAGGATGAACCCCCAAAACAGAAAAGGGATCATTTTCCTGCGCAGAGATCAGTGCATGAATGCGGTCTGATCCTAGTGTCATTAGAGACCTACTTTCCAGATTTCTTCAGCATATTGCCTTATTGTTCTATCCGACGAAAACCAACCAGCATTAGCGGTATTTTTAATCGCCATTTTAGCCCAGAGTTTCTTATCTTTCCAGATTTCGTCAACACGTCGCTGCGCCAACGAATAACTATCAAAGTCCGCTGCAACCATAAACCAATCGTGCTCGACAATTCCATCAATAAGTCCAGAATATCTGAAAGTATCATCTGGTGAGAATGTACCAGTCTGGATTGCCGTAAGCGCCTGCTTCAGCTCTGGTGAATTAGCGATGATTTCTTTGGGGTCATAATTACCTTCACGTTTGGCCGCAACTTCATCCGCAGTCATTCCGAATATAACTATATTGTCGTCACCGACATTTTCTTTAATCTCAACATTCGCACCATCTAGCGTACCGATAGTGATAGCGCCATTGACTTGGAATTTCATGTTTCCAGTACCTGAAGCTTCCATACCCGCTGTCGAAATTTGCTCAGAAAGGTCTGCAGCAGGAAATAATCTCTCTGCTTGCGAAACATTATAGTTTGGCACGAATACAACTTTCAACAGTCCCTGAACTGCTGGATCTTGATTGATAACCCGCGCAACGTCATTAGCAAGTTTGATGATCAGCTTGGCGTTGTGGTAGCTAGACGCCGCCTTACCACCAAAGATTTTCACCCGCGGTGCCCAGTCCTTTTCAGGGTGGGTACGAATTTGATCGTATAATGCAACGGCGTGAATAATGTTGAGCAATTGACGTTTATATTCATGGATCCGTTTGATCTGAATATCAAACATCGACGCAGGATCAATTTTCGCACCACAATATGAAGCAAGGTGATTAGAAAGTTGAATTTTTTTCTCCAACTTCACAGCCATAAACTTTTCTTGAAACGCTGTATCATCCGCAAACTTATTCAAGTCGATAAGACGTTCCGCATCATCTTTAAATGCAGGTCCGATCGCCTCTTCAATCAAATTGGTAAGCTCAGGGTTACACTGCATCAACCAGCGCCGGAAAGTCACACCATTTGTTTTGTTGTTGATGCGATCTGGATAGAGTTTATGTAGATCTTTAAATACGGTTTGTTTCATCAATTCCGTATGTAGCGCCGAGACCCCATTGACCTTATGAGAGCCAACAAAAGCCAGATTCCCCATTCTAACGCGGCGTTCGCCAGCTTCATCAATAAGTGAAATGGCAGATACAGCCGCATCGTCAAACCCTTTGGTTTTACGCGCAACTTTAAGAATGTGGGCATTGATAGCATATACAAGCTGCATGTGACGCGGCAATAAACGTTCAAACAATGGCACAGACCAGCTTTCCAAAGCTTCAGGCAGCAATGTGTGGTTTGTGTAAGAGAATGTTTCTCGCGCGATATCCCAAGCTTCTTCAAACTCAATATCATGCACATCAACGAGAAGACGCACCAACTCCGCGACTCCAACAGCTGGATGAGTATCATTTAGCTGAATTGACGCACGCTCATGCAGAGTACGAATGTCTCCAAAATCCTGAATATGACGGCGCACAATGTCTTGCAAAGATGCTGAGGTGAAGAAGTATTCCTGACGCAAACGCAAAGACTGCCCAGCAACGGATGAATCTGCAGGGTATAAAACACGTGTCAAAGAACTCGCCCTATTGCTGTCGCGCAGGGCTCCCTGATGCTCTCCGGCATTAAATTGATCGAGCAAAATCGGATCAATAGGCTGTGCACTCCACAAGCGAAGTGTATTCACCTGATTGCCGCGCCAACCAACAATTGGCGTATCATATGGCGTCGCAATAACACGCTCTTGCGGGTTCCATGTCATTTTACCCGGTGTACCTAGCGTTTTCTCAGCTGCTTCAACCACTCCGGCGAAGCCAACTTCGTAAGAACATTCTCGACGTTCAAATTCCCATGGGTTTCCGTGTGCGAGCCATGTTTCAGGAAGCTCAACTTGCCAGCCATCCGAAATTTCCTGACGGAACATACCGTTGATATAGCGAATTCCATACCCATAGGCTGGTACACCAATGGTTGCCATGCTTTCCATGAAACAAGCAGCCAGACGACCAAGACCACCATTTCCTAGCGCTGCATCAGGCTCTAATTCAGCGACAACATTTAGATCAACACCAAGGTTTCCAAGTGCTTCTTGCATCTGCTCGAGCATTTCCATGTTGGAAACGGCGTCACGCATCAAACGACCAATAAGAAATTCAAGGCTGAGATAATATACCCGCTTACCTTTATCTTCATGAAACTCTTGTTTCGTTCGAATCCATGCATCAATAATACGGTCACGAATAACGAGAATGACCGCATGCAACCAGTCATGCTTGTGTGCATTGGCAGCATCCTTACCAACACGGTAAGTCAGACGTTCAACAATTTCTGTAGCAAGTATCGAAGAGTCAAATTTGCGAGGCTCGGGACGTGGCAGTCCCTCTGACTTCAGTTTCATGAAATTCCCCAGGGTCTAATTGGTCATCGTTCAAATAGTATGCGCCTTTTGCGCCATGAACTCTACCGGATTAGTTAACAAGACCGAGTGATATTCACTTTTTCGCTATTAGATAGCATTTTTTTTGTAAACTGCCCGCTCAACAGACAAACATTGAGCATTTCCATCTCAATTGCTTGAACAATCACTACACACCATTTGGTGTATGAGAGAGACTGGCTGACGATTAAAGTCCTGAATTTTCTGGCAATCCAAGCGCAATATTCATATTCTGGACTGCCGCCCCTGAAGCACCTTTGCCAAGATTATCCAAGCGCGCAACCAAGCGAACTTGTTCATCACTTCCAAAAGTGAACAATTCCATCTTATTTGTGCCATTCAAAGCTTCAGGCTCAACACTACCTAGCGCATCACAATCATCCAGTGATTTCACCTCAACAAATTGCTCACCAATATAAGCTTCTTCTAGTACTGATTGAATAGCCGCGCGTGTCGGCTTGTTGGGCAATGCGCGCGTGATCAGCGGCAATTCAACCAACATACCTTGAGCGTAACGCCCTACAGCAGGTGCAAACATTGGTAGATATTCCAAACCTGCATGTACTTGCATTTCAGGCGGGTGTTTATGCTCTTGCCCGAGCGCATACGCGCGAAATGCTTCTGTGGTATAGTGTTCAGATGCTTCATCTTCGAACATAGAAATCATCCCTTTACCACCGCCTGTATAACCAGAAACAGCGTTCACAGTAAGGGGATGACTTGCGGGAATAATTCCCGCCTCAACTAGCGGACGCACCAATCCGATAAAACCTGTTGGATAGCATCCCGGGTTTGAAATACGTTTAGATTTAGCAATTGCCTCTCGCTGGCCTTTAGCCATTTCAGCAAAACCATAAACCCATCCATTAGCGACACGGTGCGCCGTTGAAGCATCAATAATAACCGTATCGGGATTGTTTACCAAAGACACAGCTTCAATCGCTGCATCATCCGGCAAACACAATATAACGACATTCGCGCTATTAATAAGACGCGCACGCTCAGATGCGTCTTTGCGTTTTTCTTGCGCAATTGAAATAAGCTCCAGATCAGACCGGTCACGTAGTCTATCTGCGATCTGAAGACCTGTCGTTCCAGCTTCACCATCAATAAAAACTGTCGGGGCCATGACAAATACCTCTTAAATTCAGCTTGCAAAGAAATTTAAACAAAGAAAAGGGCGCTGTGACATAAGCCAAGCGCCCTTTCCAGAATATATTGTTTCGAAACTTAACGTTTGGAGAACTGGAAAGAACGACGCGCTTTAGCACGACCGTATTTCTTACGCTCAACCTCACGTGAGTCACGTGTCATGAAGCCGTGTGGTTTCAACGCAGCACGAAGAGTTGGCTCATAAGCCACCAATGCGCGAGAGATACCGTGACGAACCGCACCAGCTTGTCCAGAAAGGCCAGAACCTTTAACAGTACATACAACGTCAAACTCTGTACGACGCTCAGCGGCGATCAAAGGTTGCTCAAGGATCAAACGCAAAACCGGACGAGCAAAATACTCTGTCTGGTCTTTACCATTCACTGTAATCTTACCAGTACCCGGTTTAATCCAAACACGAGCAACAGCAGATTTACGACGTCCAGTACCGTATGCACGACCTTGTGCATCGATAGTTGGCTCAACAGGAATCAACGGAGCAGCAGCAACAGCGCCAGCTTCAGAGTTCAAGTTTTTTAGGTCTTCTAGGCTTTCTACAGCGTCGGACATATTTAAGCAGCTTTCACGTTTTTGCTGTTCATAGCTGCGAAGTCGACAACTTCTGGCTGTTGAGCATCATGTGGGTGCTCTGTGCCAGCGTAAACACGCAACTTAGAAAATTGTGTACGAGCCAAAGAACTTTCTCTTGGCATCATACGCTCGACGGCCTTCTTAAGAACGCGTTCTGGGAAACGTCCATCAAGAATTTCTTCAGCGCGGCGAGATTTGATCCCACCAGGGTGGCCAGTGTGCCAATAGTAAGTCTTGTCACGGCGTTTGTTACCAGTGAAGACAGCTTTATCAGCGTTGATAATTACAATATGGTCGCCAGTGTCGATGTGCGGTGTAAAGTCAGCACGGTGCTTGCCACGCAGGCGCTTTGCAACGTAAGACGCTAGACGTCCTACAACAACGCCTTCAGCGTCAATCACGACCCATTTGTGTTCGACCTCGGAAGGTTTTGCAGAATAAGTTTTCATCGCTCCCTCACGGGGCCTCATATAATAGAAAGTTGATTGTTCAAATGAACGAGCGAGTGTGGCTACAGTCCAGTGTAACCTTTGTCAACACAAAGCTAGCAATCTCATTAGGATTCCTTGCAACATTTTTGACATTTAGCTGTTCACCAGCCGAAAATAGCGAAGAAATCGCGCCTGTTCAACCCAATATTGAAACTGAAACGCCTCAAAACACCCTTCCAACACTTCCAATAATCTGGGAATCTAAGCCTGCGGCCGCGCCAATTATAGACATTGCTATTGGAAAATCAGAATCAGGTGCCTTTTATACTACGGCAATTCTAGAAGACGGCTCTGCCCAGACTTTTGATATGGATGGAATCCCAGTCGCAAGATCAAAACCCGATCTATTTGCCGAAATTTCCTCTAGCAAACCAATCTCTGTTTCCGGCACGGACCTAATCGCACACATCGCAAAATCTCAAGATGACCTTTTATCCTTGGCACTCGTTTCTCCAGAAAACAAAATAGTTGGATTTTCTGCTTTAAATACATCGCCCACGATCGATACTTTATGCGAAGCAAAGTCCGACCAACCAATGGACGAAATGCAGATCAACTATGAAAGTGATGATGCAATTTTTAAAGCGGCGATAGATTTATCAACAGACACGCCTGTATTGGCGGCTGCTCAAACACCTAACAGCTCAGAAACCGATATAATTTGCGGTCCAACTCAGACGCTATCCACCTCTGCGCAATCTTTGGAGCGCAAGGCTCTTGCTATATCAAAACAATCTCAGTCCACTTTATTAGTAACAGACATCCAAAATGGCTCTAGACAAACCTACTCTCTCAAAGAAGGAATGTCCGTTGACGCGCCCCAAGCGCTATCAAGCATTGCAACCTATCCAGACTTTATTTCTATAGACTATCCACAAGGGCTCTTGGTCGTAGCAGGTGAGCACAATGACGGCACCTCCAAGCTGTCATACATTAGCATGGAGACATTATTGGATGATTTTTCAGACGATGCAGACACACCCCAAGAAGAAGATGCCACAAATACAATTTCACCAGAAATTAAAGCGCTTCAAGATGCACTAAAAGCGGTGAGCGAAGAAAACTAACGTTCTCTTTGCCCCGAGCACTGCCAGACAAGTATAACTGTCGAAAGCAACACTATCGTACCAAGGGCTTGGTGAAATAAGCCAAGCCCAATGGGTGCTCCAAATAGAAGTGTCACGACACCGAGCACGGACTGCCCCGCTACAGCGTGCGCCGTACGTTTAAACCAACCACCCGCAGCACGTGGAAATTTAAAGGCAGCATACACACTTAGTCCCAACAGAATATACGCCATGACTCTGTGGTTAAACTGCACTGTTGCCACATTTTCAAAGAAATTGCGTAACCCTAATTCACTGCCCCAATATCCTGCTGGCACAACAGATCCATCCATCATTGGCCAGTCGGTATATGTGCGCCCTGCATCCAGTCCTGCTACAAGTGCGCCCAGCATCATCTGCAAACTAGCTGCAACAAGCAGAATAATAGCCCATTTTTGAGATCTGTTATCATCAATGAAGCGCGGACGCTCCCGCATGGAAAACCACGTCCACACACAACCGCCTATAATAAGTAGAGCAAGTGAAAAGTGCGTCATCAAACGATAGGGCGCGACATCCACACGCGAGGTTTCACCCACACCTGAAGAGACCATCCACCAGCCGATAAAACCTTGCAAACCACCTAAAGCAAACAATGCCCACAACCGGCGGCGCAGTTTTGGTGTCGTGTAGCCCAATGCCCAAAAAGCCAGAAACGGCAACAAGAAAACCACACCGACAAGCCGCCCAAGCAATCTATGGCTCCACTCCCACCAGTATATATATTTAAACTCAGATAACTCCATGCCAACATTCTGGAGTTTGTACTCATCCGTCTGAGTTTTATATTTTTCAAATTCAGATGCCCAATGCTCGCTATTCATTGGCGGCAAAGCGCCCGTCACTGGTTTCCATTCCGTAATTGAAAGCCCGCTATCCGTCAGGCGCGTTGCCCCTCCCACCAAAATCATCGCATAAACCATAGCAGCAATTATAAGAAGCCAAATGCGAACAGCATTGGCTCCCTTTTGAGGGCGAATACCTTTTAAACCGACATCTTCAGAAGAAACTTGAGTACGCATGTGTGTTTAGATATGCCTGTGACAATATTTAAGTAGTGAACTATTTTGCATACAAGCAATTTTTGTGCTCACTGCAAACAAATAGCTTCATGCAGCTATGATTTGCCGCAGCTATATTTGGAGATACGCATTGCGCAAGGTATTTGGATCAATCGCCCTTTTAGCATTTTTAGCCGTCTATATCGTCGTCGCAGTACACCTTGGTGAAATGCTTCAAGGCAAAAAAATCCTGTCTATCCTATTTTACTGTATCGCTGGTATTGGCTGGGCACTTCCCCTCAAGCCTCTATTGCAATGGATGCATGCCAAGGACGAAGTGCTACCAAAGAACGAGATTGGCGAATAACGGACTAAACTCTTTTAAACGCCGCAATACTGCCTTCTGCTTCACCGCCTTTCGATTGCCGCTCCCACATTTGAGCATAAATGCCATGAAAAGCGAGCAAATCATCATGCTTGCCATGCTCAGCAACATGTCCGTCTTTCAATACAATAATCTCATCTGCATCTGCAATTGTTGAAAGTCGGTGCGCAACCACCAAAGTTGTGCGCCCCTTTGACGCTAATTCCAGCGCATGCTGCACTTCTGCCTCAGTCGTCGAATCAAGCGCTGAAGTCGCTTCATCCAAAACAAGCACTGGCGGGTTTTTCAAAATTGCCCGCGCAATTCCTAAGCGTTGTTTTTCTCCACCAGACAATTTAAGGCCGCGTTCCCCAACGCGTGTTTCCCATTTATCCGGCAAACCATTTATGAAATCAAGCAATTGCGCCTGATCCGCTGCCGCTTCAATTTCTTCTTGGCTAGCATCAGGCGCGCCGTAAATGAGGTTCTCTTTGATCGTGGTATTAAAAAGAACCACCTCTTGAGGCACCAGCCCTAACGCTTCTCGAAGAGATTTTTGCGTCACAGACCGTAAATCCTGTCCGTCAAAAAGCACCTGCCCTTTTTCAACATCAAAAAATCGAAATGCCAGCTTGAGCAATGTCGATTTCCCCGAACCAGACGGCCCCACAATCGCAAGCTTCTTGCCGGCCTCAGCCACAAAACTCACATCCTCTAGCCCTGCAGAACGACCATCATGTGAGAAAGCCGCGTTTTTAAATTCAACACGGCCACCCTCCACTTTTAGCTCTTTGGCATCTGGTGCATCCGCAACTTCGGGCACCATATCCATCAAGCCAAACAATTTTTCTAAATCAACACTACCTTGTTTGATCTCCCTCCACGCCCAACCAAGAATGTTCAGTGGTCTATATAAATTCATCAAAATTAACGTCACCGCCGCAACATCGCCGGGTTTCAAACCACCATTAATAGCGGCCCATACGCCCAGCCCAGCCACACCAAACAGCCCTAAATTCATGATGAATTCTTGGCCAGCATTGAGCAGCGCCAAGGAACGCGCCGTCGCGACGAATGATTTATTATAGCTCAAAAAGGATTGATTATGCCGTTCAGTTTCGCGCTCTTCAGCGGCAAAAGCTTTAACGGTCTCAAAATTTGTGAGGCTATCAACAGCACGCCCGCGAAGTTCTGTATCTTCTTCATTCAGAACACGGCGCTGCCTTACACGCCATTCGGTGATTGAGAGCGTAAAAATCACATACACCACTACAGTCACCACAGCTATGAGCGACATGCCGATACCAAATTTCACGCCCAACACAACCGACGCCAACACCAATTCAATAATGGTCGGGCCGATATTGAATGCCAAAAACCGGATCAAAAAATCAATGGCACCTGCCCCCCGCTCGATCATCCGATTGAGTGCGCCTGTGCGGCGCGTCAAATGAAAACGCAGAGATAATTTCTGCGCATGTCCAAATGCTTCAACAGCCACAACGCGCATCGCATCCTGACTGATCGGCGCAAACAACACATCGCGAAGATATGGAAAGCCCGTCGACAGAAAACGCGCACCAACCCACAACGCCATCCCCATTAGCACCGAATAAAATACCGAATCACCATCAGAAAGTGCGTTAATTGCATCTCCAAAAAACAATGGTGCTGACACCGCAAACAGCTTTGCAATCACCGTCAGGGCAAACGCAACAATCATCAATGGGCGCCATTTAGACAATTCAGGCCGTGCCAACACAATCAATATGCGACCGATAGACGAGATCAGCCCTGCATCGGAACTTTCAATACCATCATTGTCGGCACTTGCTGCCATTTTTCCGTGTCCGCGTGGGCTCATAACTTTCTTTCCGAGTGCAAATAGTTGAATTTCTACAACCTGCACTCTCCCTTTTGGTTTCAAACCCATATATATGATTCAGAGTATAAATGGAGATGGTATATGTCCGGAATCAAGTCTGTATGCGTTTATTGTGGGTCATCTAACGATGCTGATCCATCCTACACCAAGCTTGCACAAGAATTAGGTAGAGCAATTGCCAAGCGCGGCTGGAGACTTGTTTATGGCGGTGGAACTGTCGGATTAATGTTCGCTGCAGCTGAAGCCGCGCATAAAGCAGGCGGCGAAGTTCTAGGCGTTATCCCGCAATTCCTGCAACGCATTGAAGGCAATTATGAAGACGTGCCGCACATTGTTGTTGAAACCATGCACGAGCGCAAAAAACTTCTATTGGATGAATCTGAAGCATTTGTCGTACTACCCGGCGGTATTGGCACGCTTGAAGAAGCTGTTGAAACGCTTTCTTGGGCCAAACTTTCCCTACACGCCAAACCAATGGGTTTCCTTTCCAAAAATGAATATTGGACACCGTTTTTTGAGTGTATGGAAAAAATGGTCGACGCAAAATTCGCACCGCCATCCATGCTCGATCTCGCATTCACATCCGATGACGCAGACCATACATTAGACGAGCTAAAAAAGCGGTATGTGGATGTGGGTTAGAAATTGAATTATGAGTAAGTCAGCATTCGTATTAATTTTTCTAATTATACGAGTGCTTTATAACAATCCCGCCTATGCGCATTCTGGTGGCAAAGATAAAAACGGCTGTCACACAGACCGGAAAACTGGAAATTACCATTGCCATAATGGAGGAAAAGGAAACCCTCCGCTATCTCCAAATCGTTCATCTGCTCCAAACCTAAATTCCAATTCTGCCGCCCCATTCTTCAGAAGCTGCAAAGAAGCTCGCGCGTCTGGGTATTACCGTATGAAACGTTCTGACCCGGGTTATCGTCCCGCCTTAGATCGAGATAATGATGGTATCGCTTGCGAATAGCCATAAACTGACGCTTGCTATTTACTGACAACTCTCACCACTACCCAGCCGTTACTGCCGGAATAACTGCAGCAGCGACTATCACAGAAATAATCGCTGCTTCTGTCTCCTTGATGACTTTCACAAAAGCTTCCGAATTCATAAACTCGGCTTTCTTCATCTCTTTCAGCCGCGCCTTTGAAGACTTGTATAAGTCCTTCTCTAAATTGTGCTTCAAAAAACCTGCCGCTTCAGAAAGAATGATGAGCAATCCGATTTTATCATCAATTTGAGAGATAGGGAGATTAGGATTTAAAGCCGCTTTAATTTCTTCAATCAGTCCCGCCTCTATTCTGCCATTCACAGTTGGCCATTTGGTTTGTGGGATCAATCCAAACAGTTTTGATTTCTCTTCACTCACTGCGCCAATTTCACACAATTCCTGCGCTAATATTTTTATGAATTTAGATTTTTGAGATATTCGCTCCGCCCACGATTTTATAGGACGCGCTTTGCCATCTGTTTGCATGTAATTAGCAATCGTCGACAGGAACTGACCCTGAACAATTGCATCAGGTTTACATGTGTATTTTGGTGTCTTGCCACTATCACTTACTAATACACCCGACAATAATAATTCAGTCAGACCTACCCCCGCCAAAGCCTGCGGAAAATATCCAGAATACAAAGTCCCTTTTTCATCCTGCAATGCCAGCAACATGAGTGCTTGAGATAATGTCAGAGAAGAATTCATGTGCTGCACTCCTAAATGAATTTTTATTCATATAAGAAACACCTCAAATTTGCTAAAAAGAAGGCAGACAAAGGAAGTCCAGCACTCACGCGCTACAAACGCGTCATTGTGACTATAGAACCTTGATATAAACGCGACAGCCATTCCACATTATATCAACACCAGAGACACAAAAAGCCGCAGATTATTTATACATCTGCGGCCTTTTTATCTTTAATTGTCAGATATTACCCTAGACGTGCCAACACTTTTTCACGTCCGAGCAGCTCGATCACCTTATTCATTTGCGGTCCATGGGCCTGTCCTGTCAGCGCCAAGCGAAGCGGCATAAACAAGCCTTTTCCTTTGCGGCCAGTCTCACTTTTCAGAGCATTCGTCCACTCTTTCCAAGTGTCCTCATTGATCGCGCCTTCCGGCAAATGTTCAGCAGCCCCAGCAATGAAAGCCGCATCTTCAGCTTCAAGGTCAGCTTTTTCAATTTCTCCAAAGAAAACAGGAAGCCAGACCGCCGCATCATCAACTTTTTGCAAATTCTCAGCGACTAATGTCCAAAATTCCGGTGTCGCTAGATCGCCCATCGGCAAAGCATTTAGACGCTCTTTTGCATCCTCAAATGTCAGCCCATGCGTGATTTCAGCATTAAGGCCCATAAGCTCTTTTTCATCAAAACGCGCAGGCGCACGCCCAATCTTATCAAAAGAGAATTCAGACGCCAAAGTTTCAAGACTATCTTTCAGCTCAACCGCGTCAGATGTCCCGATTTTTGCCAACAAAGAAGCAATGGCTATAGGCTCAATTCCATCTTGTCCTAATTGCTGAATTGATAATGATCCCAAACGCTTAGAAAGCCCCTGACCATCAGCCCCAATCAATAAAGGCGTGTGCGCCATTTGAGGTGTTGTGCCACCAAGCGCACGGAAAATCTCAATCTGTGCACCAGAGTTTGTCACGTGATCTTCACCGCGAACAACATGCGTGATCTTAGCATCAATATCATCCACAACTGACGGCAATGTATAAAGATAAGACCCATCCGCGCGGATCAGCACAGGATCAGAAATCGACGCTGTATCAATAGATTGCGGGCCGCGCACAAGGTCAGTCCATTCACATGGTTGACCCGATAATTTAAAGCGCCAGTGCGGTTTACGCCCTTCTGCTTCGAGCTTTGCCTTCTCATCATCCGTTAGCTTCAGGCCTGTTCTATCGTAGACAGGCGGACGACCACGAGACAATGCAATCTTACGCTTACGGTCTAATTCTTCGGATGTTTCATAACACGCATATAGCAAACCATCGGCTTTTAGCTTTTGGGTCGCTTTATCATATTCAGCAAAACGCTCGGATTGTTTGAATGTGTCATCCCATTTCAAACCCAACCAAGATAAGTCTTCTTTGATACCGTCTTCATATTCCTTTGTGGAACGCTCAAGATCCGTATCATCAATACGCAATACAAACTCACCACCCTGTCCTTTTGCGAACAACCAGTTGATCAGTGCTGTACGCACATTACCTACGTGAAGACGACCAGTTGGGGACGGTGCGAAACGAACTTTGCAAGACATGTATGATTTCTCAGATATTAGACACGGCGATTTTCGCCAAAACTAGCGCATGTATTCCCGCAACATGAGGAAATACGCAAGAGCTAGCGTTAATTTTGACTGATTTGAATTAGCGCGAAGCTTTTCGCCAACCAGATGCCCAAGCTTCTTCTTCGGTACAAAACCATTGCTCACCGTTTTTCACATTGATGCTCGTGCGCTCATAGTCACGCTGTCCACGCACATGAAAAATACGATTACCAGATCCAGAAGAAATATTGCCTTTAATATCGCATCCTATTTTCACTGGTTTTGCCTGATTAGCTTTAGCCCGCGCTTCATTTACTTCACGAATGTGCTTTCGGTATTCATGCGGTCTTTCAAACTCTGAACGCCAGATCCCACGATTATTAGCATGTGCATCTTTTTCAGCCTCTACATATCGCGTCGAATATTGCGTATAGGCAACCGCCCAACCATTGCGAACCTGAGCTTCATTCAGATCGATCTCACCCACACGACAAATAGAAACAGCACGTTTATAACGATCAGTGTCATAGACCGTACACGCCACAAGCTTGTTTCCAATAGCGCGCTCTAATGCTTTACGGGATGAACGACCACACGCCCATTCTTCACCGCGATAATTACAAGTTTGCTTGCCTTCCAGTGCATCAATTCCAAATAAACGGATACGCTCAGCACCAATTCGCAAACTATCACCATCCGTGACATCAGCGCGCCCTGATATTACTTGTAACGTCCCGTTCGTAGTGTTGGCTTTATCAGTTGCAAACACACTCAAAGACGCTAACGCACCCAACGCAACAGAGAAGACAAAAGAGAGTATTTTCATACCCTCAAACTAACGTGCAAGCCTTAACGAAAGGCTGATACCAAACCTATTTTCAAAGCAATGCTACGCCATGAAGCACAGCAATTTGCGCCCTATTGTCCCATACGACCTAAGGCCAATTCAAAGCCCAACACATAAACTGATAGATTGTCATCGAAAACTTCGCAGCACGATAAGCGAGAATTACAAGCTTTAAAGCTTTTGGGGCAGGACAACAAAATGAATGCAACTTTATCGGTGGAAACACTTCGTGAGAACGCAATAAACTCACCGCAAGAATACTGGGCTGAAGCCTCTAAACTCATCGACTGGATGATACCACCAGAAACCATTTTAGATGCCTCAAACCCGCCTTTCTATCGTTGGTATCGTGGCGGCGTCATGAACACTTGCTACAATGCAGTTGATCGCCATGTGGGTGCTGGCAGAGGTGAACAAATTGCTATTATCTATGATAGTCCCGTTACCGGAAAAAAACGCCAATACACTTATAAAGACCTTCAAATAGCCGTTGCTAGAACCGCCGGAATGTTGGTCAAATACGGTGTTTCAAAAGGTGACCGTGTCATCATCTATATGCCAATGGTGCCTGAAGCCATGTTCGCTATGCTTGCCTGTGCGCGCATTGGCGCTGTTCATTCTGTTGTCTTCGGCGGATTTGCACCAAAAGAACTTGCCAAACGTATAGAGGACGCCAAACCCAAAATTGTCATGTCGGCATCTTGCGGGATAGAACCAAACCGTATTGTTCACTATTCTCCGCTTTTAAAAGAAGCACTCGCTTTATGCGAACACGAAGTTGACAAATGCATTATTCTCGAACGCCCACAAAGCCCTGTTACCTTGAATGAAGAGACGGATGTCGATTGGCTAACCGAAATGCAATTCAATCGGCAAGTTGATTGCGTACCTGTTATGGCGACTGACCCGCTATACATCTTGTATACATCCGGTACGACGGGTGTGCCTAAAGGCGTCGTCCGTGACAATGGCGGACATGCTGCTGCACTTTGTTGGTCCATGAAACATATTTATGGCACAAGCCCGGGCGATGTATATTGGGCCGCTTCAGACATAGGCTGGGTCGTAGGTCATTCCTATATCACCTACGCCCCCTTATTGGCTGGCTGCACGACAATAATCTATGAAGGCAAGCCAATAGGTACACCTGATCCCGGTGCGTTCTGGCGCGTCATAGAAGAATACCACGTAGATATCTTCTTCACTGCCCCAACTGCAATCCGTGCAATCAAATGCGAAGATTCAGAAGGTAAATATCTTAAAAACAAAGACCTCTCATCTCTAAAAGCTTTATTCCTTGCAGGTGAACGCGCCGACCCAGACACATTGCAATGGGCCGAAACCATGTTGAAAAAACCGGTTATCGACCATTGGTGGCAAACCGAGCTTGGCTGGCCTGCTCTGGCAGCTTGTTTGGGGCTTGGTGATACGCATACAAAACACGGCGCAGCAGGGCGCGCTGTTCCTGGTTTTGATATTCAGATAATTGATGAAAACAACGATCCCGTACCCACTGGAGAAACCGGCGACATAGCAATCAAACTTCCTCTTCCACCAGGGTGTTTGCCAACACTTTGGCAAGGCAATGATAAAATGCTGGAAAGCTACCTTATTGAACATGAGGGATTTTACTCCACAGGTGACGCCGGATACATTGATGATGAAGGCTTTGTGCATGTGATGAGCAGAACCGACGACCTCATTAATGTTGCTGGTCACCGCTTATCCACGGGCGGCATGGAACAAGTTCTCGCTAGCCATCCAAGCGTTGCTGAATGCGCCGTTGTTGGCGCTGCAGATTCCTTAAAGGGGCAAACACCAGTTGGCTTTGTTGTCCTAAAAAAGGCAAACACCATCCAAGATGATATTCTCATCAAAGAACTAGTTGCCAAAGTTCGAGACACGATAGGTCCTGTCGCTGCGTTCAAGCGAGTCCATATCGTCTCCAAACTTCCTAAAACACGCAGTGGAAAAATCTTACGAAAAACCATTCGTCAGATTATTGATGGTGAAGATTGGGTCACACCCGCAACCCTTGATGACCCTGCCGGACTAGATTCCATTGCCGCAGCTTGCGCTTCATAAATTGATACGACACACGAATGTTTCCAACCATGGAAACATCTAGCCTGCTTCCAACCTCCCCCCGAAAACTTGGAAGCAGGCATTTTTTTACCAAAACTAAGTTTCGTTATCGCCGCCGACAGCCGCAGATAGTGACGCTGCTAGGAATTTATCCAAATCCCCATCAAGAACACCTTTAGTATCTGATGTTTCGACACCCGTACGAAGATCTTTGATCATCTGATAAGGCTGAAGCACATACGACCGGATTTGATGCCCCCATCCGATATCGGTTTTTGCATCCGCATTCGCTTGTGCTGCTTCAGCACGTTCTCGCATTTTCAGTTCATAAATACGTGCGCGAAGCATGTTCCAAGCCGAAGCTCTGTTCTTATGTTGCGAACGATCTGACTGACACGCCACTACAATACCTGTTGGCGCATGCGTTAAACGAATAGCCGAGTCGGTTTTGTTGATGTGCTGACCACCTGAACCAGAGGCACGATAAGTGTCTGTTCGTACATCTTTATCTTCAATTTCAACTTCTATTGTATCATCCAACACCGGAGAAACAGCAACAGAAGAAAAACTAGTATGACGTTTCGCATTTGAATCAAACGGCGATATTCGAACAAGGCGATGCACACCAGATTCGCTTTTTAACCAGCCATAGGCATTTTCACCAGACACTTTCAGGGTCGCAGATTTAATACCCGCTTCCTCACCATCATGACTGTCTAATTCTTCAACCTTCATACCATGCGCATTCGCCCAACGCACATACATACGCCGAAGCATATTAGCCCAGTCCTGACTTTCCGTTCCTCCTGCTCCAGCATTGATCTCAACGAAACAATCATTGCCATCAACTTCGCCAGATAGCAGCGCACTTAATTCAGCGCGTTCCGCACGGATAAGAGCCGCTTTCATGGACTCAACGATATCCTCCAGAAGGCTATTATCACCTTCCATCTCGGCCATCTCTGTCATTTCTTCCGCGTCAGAAATCTCTGTTTCCAATGCTGTGATGTCGTCCATCGCAGTCACGATCTTGGTGCGTTCTCGCATTAATTTCTGAGCGTTTTCAGCATCATTCCAAAAATCAGGATCTTCAGAAAGAGCATTCAATTCTTCTAGTCTTTTGCTGGATACATCCCAGTCAAAGACGCCTCCTCAGCAGTTCAATAGACTGCTGGATTTTATCGGCCATTGCCTGAAGTTCAGGGGTCATAAATATCTCGATCGCATTAAATTAAAGTCCGATTTCGCCTTGTTATACCAAGGTTGAATCGGTTCAGAAAACGAAGAACGCCAGCAATAGCCCTTAATACGTGCCGTATTCAAGCTCTTGATCTGGTTCTTCTTCTCGAACGGGTGGTTGATAGGGGGTAGCCTGCCCTAAATTCGGAGATTGTGATTGTTGCGCATCACGACCAAACCCTAAATCTCGAAATGGCGTTGCCGCTGGTGTTGGACTGGCCACATCACCCACAGAAAGGTCACCTAAACCGTCAGCTTCCTCTCCTAATTGGACACGACCATTCAGCGGCGCTGAATTATCATTCGCCGTCGATGAAGAATCATAAGGTGAAAAATCACCGTTTCCATTCGAGGTCACACCATCCTGATCATCATATTCAAAAGATGGTTCATTCACTGAATTATCACCATATGTAGAAGCGTCAGGTCCAGAATATGTACCCTCGCTACCAGATTGCGATTGGTTACGCTGTGCTTCGAGTGATGCAATCCATGAATCTAGATCTTCTGAATTTCCACCAGGTTCCGTGCCGGGTTTAAATGCTTCAAGAATAGTTACTCGCGTATTGTGATCGGGCAGTTTTCCTGTCTTCGCATCGACTTTCACCAAGCGTACACCTGATGGCAAGCGGAATGGCATTGATGGTGCTTCCTGTAGAGCTTTCATCATGAAATCGCGGAAGATTGGCGCTGCGACTCGACCACCGGATTCCCCGTTTCCTAGTGTTTGAGGTGTGTCATATCCAACCCATACTGCGACGACGAGATCAGGTGAAAAGCCAACGAACCACGCATCCATATAATCATTCGTTGTACCGGTTTTTCCGGCAACTGGCTTACCGATTACCCGTAATCTTGATGCCGTTCCACGCTGAACAACTCCCTCCATCAAAGAGACGGTCTGATAAGCTGTAATCGGATCGAGAACTTGTTCGCGCATATCTTCAAACACAGGCGGCAATTGGCCAGACCATGGCGCATTACAGTCTACACATTCTTGTGTTTTACGACGCTGAATTGTCTTTCCATATCTGTCTTGAATACGGTCAAGGAAAACTGGTTCAATCCGCTTACCGCCATTGACGAACATAGCATAAGCCGTCGCCATTTTTATTGGCGTTGTATCTCCTGCCCCAAGAGTGCGAGATAAATATGTCTGAGGTCCAAGAATTCGGCGTGCTTCTTCTTCTGTCGCATCTGCCGGAGGATATGGATAAATTCCAAGTTTACGGCCATATTCTGCAATTTTTTCCATCCCCACATCCTGCGCCAATCGCGCAGTCATTAGGTTTCTCGATTTCTCAATTCCCAACCGTAAAGTCGACTCGCCATAGAAACTTCCAGCGGCATAATTGCCCGGCTTCCACAAACCTTGCGGCGTATCAACAACGAAAGGAGCATCAAGAACCGTGCTTGCAGGTGTGAAATTTTTACCGGTTTTCGGGTCAATACTATCTAGAGCCGCCGCATAAACAACAGGCTTAAAAGATGATCCAGGCTGACGATAAGCTTGAACAGCACGGTTATATTGTGATCGCCAGAATGAATATCCGCCCGCCATAGACAAAACCCGACCTGTGTGCGGGTCCATCGCAATCAACGCCCCTTCAACACCGGGCAATTGTCTTACGTGATAAGGCGCATCTTCTTTAGGCGTAACTTCATCCATAATAGTCCGCTCAAGGACGTTAGGAGGAAGCTGCTGCGTTACAAGAATAACATCCCCAACCTTTAAACCTGATGATTTTCCATCGGCTGATTTGTAGGTTTTTACCCATTTTCGACTTTCTTCGGCCAACCAACCTGTCTTGTTTTCTTCTAACCCTAGTTTAACTGCTTTATCATCTACAGCGAGGACAACCGCTTTTTTCCAATGTCCTGAACCACTTGGCGTACTAATTTCAAAAAGGGCATTATCCCAGTCATCGGTAGGCTTTTCAATTTTCGCAAACGGACCGCGATAGAATTTCGTTCGGCGATCATAGGTTTCTAATCCCATTTGCAAAGCAGTTTGGGCCGCCAACTGAAAACGCGAATCGAGTGTTGAACGGACTGATAGCCCCTCCTCATATAATAGCTTTTCAGCTGCAACTTGTTGCTCAGCTTCTTCTGCATAAGGATCAAAATCGACGCCTTTAAGCTCACCCTCTTTTGCACGGCGCAGAATATCTCTGCGCACTTCTTCAACGAAATAAGCCGATGCGAGCACTTCGTCGCTTCTGAGCCCATCAACAGTGGTGAGTGGTTCTTTTTGAGCCTCTTCAGCCTCTTCTTCAGTGATGTAACCATTCACCGCCATCCGTGAGATAACCCAATTACGTCGCGCCACTGCAGCGTCTGCTCTTCGGTAGGGGTTTACTTTTCCGGGTGCTTTAGGCATCGCACCAAGCAATGCTGCCTCAGCAATTGTGAGATCACGCAGAGGTTTTCCAAAATAATTTATTGCAGCCGCACCCACACCATATGAGCGCCCACCCAAATAAATTTCATTCAGATAAAGTTCCAAAATTTGATCTTTAGTAAAAATGCTTTCCAGACGGCGGGCAACAAACGCCTCGCGCACTTTGCGTACAATCGAACGTTCAGATCCAACCAGCATGTTTTTGACGGTTTGTTGGGTAATTGTAGAACCACCCGTAATACGTCTTCCGCGTATACCATTTAATATGACACCACGTATTATACCTTTAGGGTCAATTCCATTGTGTTCGTAGAAATCCTTATCTTCAGCTGACAAGAAAGCTTGAATAACCCGATTTGGTAATTCTTCTTTGGGAATAAATACGCGGTGCTGACGCGCAAATTCTGCAACGAGCGTTCCATCACCGGCATGAACACGGCTAGTAATAGGCGGCTCATATGTTTTGAGTTCACGGGGCGCAGGCAAGTCGCGTGTGACTGAATAAACCCATCCAAGAATACCTGCCCCTACAAGGCCGGCACAAAAAGCTGCGAGAAAAAGCAGTTTTCTAAACATAAAGTATTCAAACCTATTCACTTAGACGGACTCAAACCTGAGACCAATTATGACGCTGAGCTGCAAACCTGTCGAGAATCACCTCGCAATTAGGTAACTTTATGGCGTGTCTTGAAAAACTTTAAAAGCTTAACGTTGCGCGACGTAAAATTCCTGATCTGCGAAAAAGATATCTATAGCTTCTGCAATACCCTTTATAAGTTTTTTTCGTTCGCGTGGAGAAGTTAAAATCGCTTCATCTGCTGCATTCGTCATAAAGCCCATCTCAAATAGGACTGCTGGAACGTCTGGTGCTAACAGCACAAAAAAACCGGCCTTTCGGTGCGTGTTTCGTAAAGTAGGCCATCTATTTTTGGTGATTGAAGGGATTAATAACTCTGCAAACTCTGCTGACCGGCTTTTTGTTTCCCGTTTCACCAAATCAACCAGTATCGCCGTCACCTCTTCTGAGCGCTCTTCATCTTTTTCGATCTCTAACATCCAATTGTTGGAATTTTTTAATCTGTCAGAACGTTTCTCACCGGAAGCAGACAAAGTGTAAACTGAAGCACCACGCGTTTCTGGTTTTTTCCCAGCATCTGCGTGCAGAGAAATAAACAAATCGACATTATAAGAGCGAGCTATTTTAACGCGATCTTCCAGCTCAATAAAAACGTCTGTGTCTCGTGTCATAGCAACATCAAAACGTTTGGTCGCTAGTAACATTTGTCTAAGGTCTAGCGCCGCAGCTAACGCAACATCCTTTTCTCTAGTATTATGCACACCAATAGCACCGGGGTCTTTGCCTCCATGACCCGCATCTATGAATACAAGTGGTTTTCTTGTTTTGTAGTTTTTAGCCAGACTTTTATGACTTTTCGAACCATCATCATTAGCTTTGGCTTCAAATTCCACATCTGAAATTTTCTTCAGATCAAGGACAATCCGGTGACTTTTTTCATCACCCTTAGGTTTAATTCGAAAAGCATTTACGATGTCAGCAGGCTGATCTAAATCTAATACAAGCCGAGATGTAGACGGTGAATTGTGGCCATATCGGTATTGCATAACCAGGCCACCACCGTCTCCTTTGCCAGCCTCACTTGTTAGGCCATTTATACTCCATCGCAGACGCGGCATATCCAAAACAATGCGCTTTGAGCCATTTGAGAGGGTGAAATATTCATAATTTAGAGGCTCATTTGCATCAATAACGACACGCGTCGCAGCCCCGTTTTCACCGAATCGCACTTCGGTGATTCTTGCTATTTTATTTGAATCTGCAGATGCAACGCTGCCTAGAATGCCATAAACCAAGCATCCAACAACAAAAATTACGTGTCGCAACAAAACTGCATTCCTCCGCCAAGATCAGCCTAAAATAGTAGCTTTATCTATACGAACAATGAATTAAGGCAGATTAAACACCAATTAGCGGCAAAGTTTATCTTTCTTTTTTCTAAAAGATTGTGCAAGTTAGTAACCTGTTGCGTTTATGCAGCACTAATGAAGCAAGTCCATATTAGCGAAAAAACGCTAGACTGCTCCATTTTAGATATTCGAGTTTCAAACGTGCGAAGCTGGCAGATCCAAATAGTAAGGAAGCCAGCCGCCGGATAAGGAAAAAGATGGGCAAGACCCTATCACAATCTGAAATCTGCTTTGCGCGCTCTGGAAAGCGTCAAATGACGCATACCCTATTCAGACATAGCGGGATGCTGGTCGCCAACAATTGCGCCGCCCCGCCTAATAACAATGAGGCTAACCTACATGAGCAAGCTCATGTTGATCGACGCTGCTCACCCAGAGGAAACTCGGGTGACGGTCGTCGCCGACGGACAAATCGAAGACTTCGACTTTGAGGCACGTGATAAACGACAACTAAGAGGGAACATTTATCTTGCAAAAGTAACCCGCGTGGAGCCATCGCTCCAAGCAGCTTTTGTTGAGTATGGTGGTAACCGTCACGGGTTTCTTGCTTTTTCTGAGATCCACCCAGATTATTATCAGATCCCTAAAGAGGATCGTGAAGCCCTTCTTGCTGAAACAATGGCGTCATCTCGTCATGATGATGATGATGTTGATGAAGAAGATTCCGTTGAACATAATCATGATTCAGATGACTCATCTGATGAAAATTCTGAGACAGAAAATCTGTCATCTGAAGGCGATGATACGCTTGTAGATGAAGACACTGACTCAAGTTCTGATGACGACAATGCAAAACAACGCGCGCCTAAACCGCGTCATCAAAAGCCATCTCGTCGCTATAAAATCCAAGAGGTTATCAAGCGCCGTCAGGTCTTGCTCATTCAAGTAGTTAAAGAAGAGCGCGGCAATAAAGGTGCGGCTGTTACAACATATCTATCCCTCGCGGGACGTTATGGTGTACTCATGCCGAACACGGCGCGCGGCGGTGGTATCAGCCGTAAAATCGCAAACGCCGCAGATCGCAAACGCCTCAAAAAAATCATGGGCGAATTCTCTGTGCCAGAAGGCATGGGTCTGATTATCAGAACAGCGGGTGCCAAGCGCACCAAATCTGAAATCAGCAGAGACTATGATTACCTTATAAGATTGTGGTCAACCATTCGAGATCAAACGCTAGACTCGATGGCCCCCTGCCTTATTCATGAGGAAGGTGACCTTGTGCTTAGAGCTATTCGTGACCTTTATGATCGCGACATCGACAACATAATCGTCGAAGGCAAAGAAGCATACGTTCAGGCGAAAAACGTCATCAGCATGCTAATGCCGGATCACGCAGAAAAGGTGATAGAGCATAGCCACAAAGCGCCGCTATTTATATCTCAAGCGGTTGAAGCTCAGCTCGATAATATTTTCTCACCAGTCGTTCAGCTACCTTCTGGTGGATATCTGGTGATTAATCAGACAGAAGCTCTTGTTGCAGTTGATGTAAACTCGGGTAAAGCAACACGCGAACGCAATATCGAAGCAACCGCAGTCAAGACAAACCTTGAAGCCGCAGCTGAAGTATGTCGCCAAATGCGCCTTCGTGATTTAGCAGGCCTCGTTGTTATCGACTTTATCGATATGGAAGAATCCAAAAACAATCGCGCTGTTGAAAAGAAAATGAAGGATTGTCTTTCTATTGACCGCGCACGCGTTCAAACAGGACGTATCAGTCAATTTGGATTATTCGAAATCTCTCGCCAACGTCGTCGTGCAGGAGTCCTCGAATTATCTTCTGAGCCTTGTAAAGCATGTCAAGGAACAGGACGTAACCGCTCCATTGAATCAGCTGCATTGCAATTACTTCGTGCTATCGAAGAACGCGGCGCTGATGGACGCGTGGATAGCGTTGCAGCAAAAGCGCCTTCTGAAGTTGCTCTCTACATCCTAAACCACAAACGCGATTCCATAACATCAATGGAAGCAAGTACAGGCGCAGACATTCTCATCAGTGCTGATGATGAAATGATGCCTGGTGACTTTGCAATTGAAGCAACAGGTGATGGCAATATCATTGCCTACAAGCCAATTGTTCCAATTGATGCAACGCCAAAGAAACGTCGTCGTCGTCGTCCAGAAGAGGACGAAGAAGCAGTTGATAATTCTGAACAAAACGACACCTCAGACGAGGAAGACGATGATGAATTAGATGAAAACTCACGCCGTCGCAGACGTGGTCGTCGTGGTGGACGTCGTCGCCGTGGAAACGAGACTGGTTCAGAAGTTTCTGCTGACGGTATGGAAGTCATAGATGGAGATAGTGAAGAAGAAAGCGAAGACACAAATAATTCTTCCAACGCTTCAAAATCACGTCGCCCTCGCCGTCGTCGCCCCCGTCGTCGCACACCAGATGTTGCAATGGATGGAGGAGAAATGTTGGATGCTGTTGCATCTGCGCCCTTTCTCGCAATCGTCTCCCCAGAAGAAGAAGAGGATGAGGCGGAACAAGAAGTCACAGCAGAATCACAGTCCAACTCTGAAGAAAACAACAATGAAAACGGGCGTTCCAGAAATGGAAAACGTCGTAGACGACGTCGCAAAAACGGCAACACTGACACAAATGAAAGCAACACTTCAGAAGAAAGCCAAGCAATTGCTTCGGACGTTTCTAAAGAAGAAGCCGTAGAGGCTGCAACTAAAGAAGAAGCTAAACCAGCGGAAACTGAAGTGCCAGCTCCTACTATGTCAGAGCCAACAACAGACGTGTCTCATGAAGCAAATGACGCTTCGACTCCTCTAACCAAAGAAGAGCCGGCAAAGAGCGAATCAGATTCTGAGACTTCAAAATCAGATGAGTCCACTTCTGCACCTAAAAGTTCAGAGGAAGCTCCCGTTGAGCCAGTTGCTGAAGTAAAAATAGACGCACCTGCAAAAGCAGAGACGGCAGAAACAGAACCTGCACCAGCGGAAGAAACGGCTTCTCTCCACTCCTTGCACGCGAACACCTCTACAATCGCGGAAGAGAAAGCGCCTAAAAAACGCAAAATTGGTTGGTGGAACAGAAAATAGGCGCTCGATTGCCTTAAGTTAGACATACACCCTTGAGATTAGTTGATAATTATTGATCAGTCTCAGGGGTGTTTCTTTTTGTATTCGTAATTTAAGATACAAAAAACACAGGGATATAGTTGTATACCGTGGGGTTATGAAGGAGACCGTCTAAATGGGCGTGTTTAAACGTTTGCCACATGTCGTGGCTCTGGCCGCGGCATTGCTTTTCGTCCCACTTCTTTCTGCAAATGCACAAAGTTTGGTGCGTGATGCTGAAATCGAAACGACACTAAAAAAATATGGAAAGCCGCTATTTGAAGCTGGCGGTCTAAATCCTGATGAAGTGAATATATACATAGTCAATGACAATAGCTTGAATGCTTTTGTAAGTGGCGGACAAAATATGTTCTTTCATACAGGGCTTCTCATTAAAGCAGAGACACCCCAAGAAATTCTCGGCGTCATGGCGCACGAAGCTGGCCATATTATTGGCGGTCACAATATTACCCGTACACAAGCCATGGGATCAGCTCAGGGCTCTTCATGGATCGCACTCGGTCTTGGTGTTCTAGCTGTTGCAGCAGGCGCACCAGATGCAGGTATCGCTTTGATGGCATCTTCCCAACAGGCAGCAGCCCTGACTTTCTTTAAATACACTCGAATTGAAGAAAGCTCTGCCGACCAAACTGGGTTAAGATTATTAGAGCAAACAGGCATCCCAGCTGATGGCCTGGTCTCCTTTATGGAGAAAATTCGCGTGTCTGAAGTTATGTCGACAATGCGCCAAGACCCCTATTATCGCACACACCCAGAAACTGGGCCACGTATTGGTGCATTACGTCATCGCGCAGAAACAATCACAGCCAAATCCGCTCCACTTTCACCCGATTACCAGCGTGAACTGGATATGATGCAAGCTAAGTTGATTGGTTTCTTGCAGCCACGTTCAACTTACATCAAATATCCATTGACTGATTTATCTACACCGGCGCGTTATGCCAGAGCCATTGCCGCCCACCGTAATCATGATGAAACAGCTGCTTTAAAAGAAATAGCTGCACTTGTAGAAATCGAGCCAGACAACCCATATTTTGAAGAACTATTTGGACAGATTTTGTTTGAGAACGGCAAGTTTGAAGATTCAATTCCTCACCACAGGAAAGCATTAGAACTTTCAACAAAACACTCTCTATTATATGTGAACCTTGCCCAGTCTCTAATTTCTTTAAAGACGAAAGAAGCAAACGAAGAAGCAGAAACTCTGCTTCACCAAGCTCTCATACTAGAACCAGATAATGGTTATGCTTGGCAACAAATGTCGTTTGCACTTGGTGCATTGGGTCGCAATGCCGAAGCAGAACTCGCGACGGCTGAATCAGCCTATGCGATAGGTGACTATGTCCGTGCGAATGTATTTGCTAGTCGTGCCAAAGAAGACTTAGCTGAAAGCACACCAAAATGGCGTCGAGCTGATGACATCTCGGCCATCACTCAGGTTCAAATGCGATCAGGTAGACAGGGCAACCGTTTCAGTCAGCAGCTCACAGTAACTGCTCACTAAGTTGTGATTATCTGCTAATATATTCGCAAGTGTTTACACACTATGTATGAACCAACAGCACAAATTTTGCCTAAAGGACTGATAACGAATGAACATGGGTTCCACAATAAAAACGACACTCGCGAGTGCCGCGCTCATATTTGCGGCATCTTGCTCACAAGCGGTATCGGAACCCGCGGGCAAAGTTTCAACAACCGATAAAGCGGCAATTGAAAAAATCGTTCATGAATATTTGGTCGCCAATCCTGAAGTTCTCGTTGAAGCCTTTCAAGCCTTAGAAGCGAGACAAGAGCTTGCAGAAGCAGAACAAAAAAAGCAATTCCTGCCCGCTTTCCTTGCACTGGAAAACGCGCCGATCCTTGGTGATAAAGACGCGCCAATCACCATTGTTGAATTTTTTGATTACAATTGCGGATTCTGTAAAAAATCAACGGATTGGGTGATGACGCAAGTCGCTTCCAAAGATGTAAAAGTAATATTCATGGAATTGCCTGTTCTAGATTCTAGAACTAAAACCTCAGCACTCGCCGCAAGAGCATCTGTAGCTGCCAGCATGCAAGGCAAGTATAAAGAACTACACATTGCTATGATGAAAGCAAACGGCCTAACAAAAGGCCGGATACTTTCAATTGCTGAAAAAGAAGGGCTAGACGTTCAGCAGCTCTCTAAAGACATGGAAAGCGCTACTGTATACCGCCTTTTAGAAGATACGATGAAACTAGCCGAACAAGCAGATATTCTAGCAACGCCAAGCTTTTACGTGAATGGGAAATTTGTATCAGGTGCCAACTTCCCTATGTTGGACAAATACATTTCCGAAGCCCGTGGCTAATTATGTAAGCATTGATTTTTAAAGAAAATATCAAAATAAAACGGCGGCACTATCTAAATAGTGCCGCCGTTTTAAATTAGATAAAAGCTAATCCAATCAACGTTTGGCTAAATCAAACCAGCCAAAGGCGAAGAAGGATCCGCATACATTTTCTTCTTCATACGCCCCGCCAAATAAGCTTCGCGTCCAGCGATAACAGCATGTTTCATAGCACGCGCCATCCGAATCGGGTCTTTCGCTTCAGCAATTGCCGTATTCATCAACACGCCATCGCAACCAAGCTCCATTGCAATCGCAGCCTCTGACGCTGTTCCAACGCCGGCATCAACCAGCACAGGCACTTTAGATTGCTCGACGATCAAGCGAATATTTATAGGGTTTTGGATTCCCAAACCAGATCCAATCGGCGCGCCTAAAGGCATTATCGCACAACATCCCACATCCTCAAGGCGGCGTGCATATACAGGATCATCCGTGCAATACACCATGACCTCAAAGCCTTCTTTTATAAGAACTTCCGCAGCCCGTAGTGTTTCCACCATATCAGGATAAAGTGTTTTCTGGTCAGCGAGCACTTCTAATTTCACTAGCTTCCAGCCACCAGCTTCACGCGCTAGGCGTAAAGTACGCAGTGCATCTTCAGCTGTAAAACAGCCCGCAGTGTTGGGAAGATATGTAAATTTTTCTGGGCTCAAATGATCACTCAAACGCTCCTGTGTAGGGTCCATCACATTTACGCGCCGAATAGCAACCGTGACGATTTCAGCCCCTGCAGCCTCTGCTGCTTTTGCATTTTGTTCATAGCTAGCATACTTACCCGTCCCGATAATCAAACGGGAATTAAACTCGCGCCCAGCAATTGTTAGAACATCTTTGGGGTTGGTCTCAGCGTGCATCAGCCGCCTCCTACAAATTGAATGACTTCCAAGCGATCGCCAGCTTCCAATTGCGTAGAATCGTAAGCGGATTTTGGAACGATTTCGAGGTTTCGTTCTACAGCCAGACCTTTTTCTGGCAATCCCAAGTCCTTCAAGAACTGACCTAAAGTCAGGCCTTCATCCAACTCTTTTGAATTTCCATTGAGAATTAGCTGCATATTTTGCCTCTCTTCTATAGTTTTCATCGTATTTCTTTGTTTTTACATAAGAACGTGCTTGCGTCTTTAGTCTCATCTTGCGAGTTTGCAGAATTACGAGGTGCTTATGAGTCTTATTCTTTATTGTCTAAATGGTCCAAACCTAAATCTACTTGGAACGAGAGAACCTGAGATTTATGGGAAGGAGACATTACAGGACATAGAAAAAATCGCTAGTGACAAAGCCAGTGAATTGAACGCGAAACTTACCTTTCGTCAATCAAATCATGAAGGCGAACTAGTGGATTGGATTCAAGAGGCAAGAAATAAAGCTTCTGCGTTGATTTTAAATGCAGCTGCCTATACTCACACCTCAATTGCAATCCACGATGCACTCAAGACACTGGAAATACCAATTATTGAACTGCATTTGTCCAACCCACACTCTCGCGAGTCATTTCGCGCAAACAGTTATGTCGCTCCATGTGCAAATGGAGTTATTGCAGGCTTTGGATCTGCCGGATATAGCCTAAGCGTTGAAGCGGCTGTCTCGCTCGTGAACAAACGGAGCATTAAATAATGGCTGATAAAGTCGAAAAGCTAGATACGGCACTTATCCGTGAACTCGCTAACATCCTAACAGATGGCAATCTTGGCGAGATTGAAGTTGAACATGGCGAATTGCGTATTCGCGTTTCCATGCCAGAACCGGCTGCAGTTTCTTACGCAGCTTCAGCGCCAATGATGGCACCAGCTGCCGCTCCGGTCGCTGCACCAGTAGCGGTTGCGGCACCAGCTGCTGCACCAGCAGACAATGCAAATGCGGTTAAATCTCCTATGGTCGGTACTGCATATTTCGCACCTGAACCAGGTGCAGCCCCCTTCATCGAAGTCGGTACAAATGTTAAGCAGGGACAAACTATCTTACTCGTTGAAGCGATGAAAACATTCAATCCAGTAAGCGCTCCTAAATCTGGTATTGTAAAAGAAATCTTGGTTTCTGATGGTCAGCCAGTTGAATATGGTGAAGCTCTTGTGGTGATCGAATAGGCCACAATGATGATAAATAAAGTTCTCATAGCAAACAGAGGTGAAATCGCACTGCGAATTCACCGTGCTTGTAAAGAAATGAACATTTCGACCGTTGCTATCCACTCAGAAGCCGACCGCGATGCAATGCATGTGCGTCTGGCCGATGAAAGTGTATGTATCGGACCTGCAGCTTCTGTGGACTCATATCTCAATATTCCAGCGATCATGGCTGCGGCTGAAATCACTGGGGCAGATGGTATTCACCCTGGATATGGCTTCCTTTCAGAGAATGCCAAATTTGCTGAAATCGTTGAAGCGCACGACATTGCTTTCATTGGACCCACAGCCGAGCACATCCGTCTAATGGGTGACAAAATCGCAGCTAAAGATGCCATGATCCGCACAGGTGTCCCCTGTGTACCTGGGTCTGACGGCGGTGTAGCAGATGTGGCTGAGGCTCAAAAAGTAGCCAAACAGATAGGTTATCCTGTTATTATCAAAGCTTCTGCTGGTGGTGGTGGTCGCGGTATGAAAGTCGCACTAACACCAGATGAATTAGAAACGGCCTTCCGTACTGCACGGACAGAATCTAAAGCAGCTTTTGGCGATGATGCTGTTTACATAGAAAAATACCTTCAAAAGCCACGTCACATTGAAATTCAAGTGATTGCGGATACTCACGGTAATGTTGTTCATCTTGGTGAACGTGATTGTTCTCTGCAACGTCGTCACCAGAAAGTATTTGAAGAAGCACCCTCTCCTGCACTTACTGAATCTGAACGCGCAGAAATTGGTAAGCGAGTTTGTGCTTCAATTAAAAAGCTCGGCTATCGCGGTGTTGGAACAATTGAATTCCTCTGGGAAAACAATGAGTTCTACTTTATTGAAATGAACACGCGTTTACAGGTTGAACACCCTGTAACTGAAATGATCACTCGCAAAGACCTTGTTCAAGAGCAAATCCGAATTGCCTCGGGCGAAAAACTATCCTTTAAACAAAAGGATGTGCAATTCATCGGTCATGCTATAGAATGCCGGATCAATGCAGAACACCCAGTCACATTTGTACCATCTCCAGGTACAATCAAAGACTTCCACGCCCCCGGTGGCTTAGGCGTCCGTCTCGATTCCGCCATGTATACGGGTTACAAAATCCCACCTCATTATGACAGCTTGATAGGTAAACTGATCGTGCATGGTATGACACGTGAAGAATGCCTTCTGCGCCTAAAGCGTGCTTTGGATGAGATGGTAATATCTGGTGTGGAAACGACTCTTCCACTTCATCTTCGTCTCGTGGAAAATGAAGATGTTGCAAAAGGTGAGTATGATATTCATTGGCTAGAGCATTTTCTAGCTAGAGAATCCTAAGGCAAAATTATGAGTGGTGGCTTCGGCCCAGATGATTTGCTGAATCTATACCGTCGCGGTGTCTTCCCCATGGGGGAAGATGCCGACGACACTCAGCTATTCATTGTTGACCCAGATCAGAGAGGAATAATTCCTCTCGATGCATTGCATATATCTAAAAGTTTGAGAAAAACGGTCTCAAGAGATGAGTTCCGAGTGACTTTTGATACCGCCTTTACAAGTGTGATGGAAGCATGCGCAGCCCCATATGAAAACAGAGAATCCACTTGGATTAACACGCCTATCATCAACCTTTATTCTGCTCTACACCGACAAGGATACGCGCATAGCGTTGAATGCTGGAAAGATTCAGAATTAGTCGGTGGACTTTATGGTGTAAGTTTAGGCGGAGCCTTCTTTGGCGAGAGCATGTTCTCTACACGCTCCAATGCATCAAAAGTCGCTCTTGTTCATCTCGTGGCGCGTTTATTGACTGGCGGCTACATCTTATTAGACACCCAATTCATTACCGAACACTTGTTAAGCTTAGGTGCGATAGAAATTCCACGCCATGAATTTCAAAATAAATTAGCAATAGCACTAAAAGCGAATGGTGATTTCTATTCTGATTTTAGTGCTATTCAATCCTCATCAATGGACGACTTCGGGATAGAAATTGAATCTATAAATGACCCAGAGCGCTCGACGGGAACCGCTTCTAAATCAGCTTCTTCGACGAATATTGGTTCTGGGTTAAAATCATCAATTGAAGGCAATCCCATCGATGCAGATTCATTGATATCTGATGAAGGAAGTGCTTCTTCTGGAATAGCATCAAACCCCAGATTGGATTCTTCATACAAATCCAATGGCTTTGCTTCGGTTTCCGGCAAAGCAGCACTGCAACTGATTACCCAAACATCATAAAGCGAATGCTCCAACGCATTTAACCCCGGAGAACTCGCAAACATCCATCCAGAGAAAAGCCTTGGATCATCATCCTTTGCTGTGCCGGTCTCTGCATTCACTCCCATAGATATCACTTCAAGATATGCAGCTGCTTCAGGTGGCTGATCTTCCGGTGGTGATTGATGGCAAGCACGGACAGTTAGCCCAAGACCACCAAATTGGACAGTCTCGTCCAATTCGATTTCAATATCTGTTGCCTTACCTGTAATTTTCTCAAGCGCTCGCACCTTCACACCCGGTCGTGGATCGAGTGCAAATGCTGTTTGAGTAGCCGAAATCAAAACACCAACAGCAACAAATGCAGAGCACAAACCTAATTTACGCATTTTCGTGAACTCCACAAATTTCTATCAGAATCAATTCAATCATCATTCCCTGATCATATGCCTAAATGTGTTAGGCATATGTCATCAAATAAATTCTACATAAAATATTACTGGGCTGCTGAATTATTAGCAGATATTGCCTCGGCAATATTCTTCAATCGCCCATCAAGAGATGTCGCAAACTCAGTCAATAAAGGTCCAAGTTCAACGGAACCACTTGTGTAGAGTATTTCATCACCAGGTTCGAGCATTGCTAATCCGCTACCAGGAAGCAATGCAATATGAGGCCCAGACAAAAACCCATCTGACGCTATTTTGGCAGTTGTATCTTCGTCCAATTCAATACCTTCAGCAACATTCATGGTAATCTTAGGAACGAGACGTGCCTTGTCTAACTCAACATCCGTAACCACGCCGACTTTTACGCCCATCAAACGTACATCTGTTCCTTGAAGAACTCCATTGATTGGACCAGTGAACTGAGCAGTCAGTTCATAACTTCCATTTCCAGCTGTTTTTTCTGATTGTTGTAATGAAAACCACAGAAAAACACCCGCAGCTGCAACAACAGCAATACCTACGATTGTTTCAAATAATGAATCACGCATCTGGATCCCATGCCTCGTAATCACCGGCAGTTTTAGTACGCTCGTCTGAACGCCACAAACTACCTTTAGGTTTGTAAGCTAACAAAGTCCCAGTCAAATTTGGCTGGTGTTGAAGCTCAAAAGACTTTTTCACCAATGGTTCTTCCGTTGGAGGTTTGTCAAAAGTATGGTGCATCCAGCCGTGCCAGTCTGGAGAAATACGCGATGGCTCTGCTGCACCGTTATAAATAACGTAGCGCCGCTTGCGACCTTCCTGACTCGGCTTCTTTTCTTCATAGAACTTATTGCCCCATTCATCATCACCGATAAACACGGCACGACGACCGATATCAAAACGAGTTCCAATAGTGGTGTTTTTCCACCAGCCAATAACAGACATGCGCGCTCCTTAAGAGATTTGCGGCGAATGTAATCCCCTCAAGGCATTACGTCCAGCGCCAACAGCCATGAGATTTCATCAAACCTGTGTCATACAAAATCTTGTGGGAAAATCCACACATTAACACAACATATATTGCACTATTGAA